>NZ_JAAHGK010000316.1:0-6397 GCF_010672505.1 Okeania sp. SIO2B9
TATCTGGGTCAAAAACTGGTATAGCAGTCGAAATAAAGGTTAGGATATATCAAAAGCTTAAAACTCAGAAAACGTAATTTTTTTTCTTTTTCCTTCTTCCTTCTTCCTTCTTCCTTCTGCTATAAATCAAACCAGAAAATTGTACCCAGTATATATAGTCATATTGAATAATTTTTCAGTCATTACTCAATAAGATAAAAAATTTTAAACCCTTATTCCTGTTACCTAATTCTGGATTTTAGTTAAATCTAAATAATTAATTTTTTTCTGATACTCCAGTCATTAATCACTCAATATATAAAAAAATTAAAACTCTGATTCTTGTTCCCTAGTTATGGAGTTTAGTCAAATCTAAATAATTAATTTTTTTCTGATACTATATATGACTCAAAAACTGGTATGGAAGTCGAAGGAAAGGTAACGTAATATTTTAACTTTTAACTTTTGAATTTTAACTTTTGAATTCTTCCTTTGACTTTTGACTTTTGACTTTTGAATTTTAACTTTTGAATTATTCTAAAGTTGAGTTACATCTAACAATTGATTTTCTTCTGATACTATACTTTGCTGAAATACTGGTAAATCAAACCAAAAAGTTGTACCTACACCAAGTTCACTAACTAACTGAACCTTACTATAATGCTTATCCATAATATTCCTGACAATAGACAAACCCAAACCAGTTCCTTCCAAAGTATGAACTCGATTTTCTACTCGGAAAAACCTCTCAAAAATAGCCTCTTGGTCTTCAGGTTCAATACCACTTCCCGTATCTGAAATTTCAACTCTAACAAACTTTTGACAACTTGATTCTGAGGGTAAATGTAAATCTATTGGTCGAGGAGGAGGAGGAGAAACTATCCATCCTCCCTCTTCAATTTGTTGAGCTTCAATATTGCAAACTTCTGAGTCAGATTCTAATATATATGCTCGAATTATTATTTTCCCCCCTGCTTCAGTAAATTTCATAGCATTGCCGACTAAATTAGCAAATACTTGTAACAATAAATCGTAATGACCCACTACAGAAGGCAAGTTAGGTTCTATCTCATAATTTAACTCTATTCCTTTATCTTTAGCATTAAGTTGATAAGTCCTTAAAGTTTGTTCTATAGGTTGAGCAATATCAACAGCATCTAGATGATAAATATGACAAGATTCCAAACGACTCAAATCTAAAACATCATTAACCAAACGAGTCAAACGGTCTGTTTCGTGATTAGCAGTTTCCAGAAATTCCCCTCTTTCTGTTTCACTTAAATCTTCCCCATATTCATACAAAGTTTCGATAAAAGATTTAATATTAAATAGAGGAGTTCTTAACTCGTGAGACACATTACTAATAAACTGACTTTTAGCTTCATTTAACTCTACTTCGCGAGTAATATCCTGCACAGTCATAGCAATTCCTTTCAGACTATCTCGGTACTGATAATTTAAACCTTTTTCTAATTTATGTTCATAAAGAGTACATTCAATAACTTCAGGACGTTCAATAGAATTGCAAGTATCATCTGCATCATAAATACAACTTTGACAAAGAGACTCTTTACCTGGTGCTCTATGTAACAAAACCGTTGTTAATAACACTCTAATTGTACGTTTATTTGGCTCATCCAAAGTACAGCAATATTCACCACCTTCTATTTCTCCTCCAGCTATTTGATAAAGCGGTCTACTAATTTCCATTTGTACAGCTACAGGAAAATAATCAATAATATTTGCACCCACAACATCTTTTCCTTCCCAACTAAAAATTCGCCTAGCAGTAGAATTAACTAACATAAGTTGTAAATTAGCATCCAACAATAAAGCACCATCAGCAATAGTCGAAACCAAAGTTTCTAACTTAGCTTTTTCTGCTCTTAATTCTTCAATATTTTGCTTCTTATAATTCTCTAACTGCTCCGCCATTTCATTAAAGCTAAAAATTAGTTCCCCTAACTCTCCTCCAAATGGTAAATCAATCCTTTGCTTAAAATTTCCCTGGGCAATATTTCTCACACCTTCTGATAATTCCTTAACGGGTTTAGTAATAATCAAAGCATTAAATACTGCCCCTAAAATTACCATTGCCCAAATCGAAACAAACACTGCCAAAGTAACATCTCTTGTAAGATTTGAAGAAATAACAGCAGTAGGATTAGGATTAATTCCTATTGCCAAAACTCCTAAATATTTACCTTCTTGAATTAACGGCACAAAAACATCTGTTAATTCTCCATTAGGAGTTAAATGTTGTCGCACCATCGGTAGGACAGACAAATTTCCTGCCTCTACATTGGCCATAAAATCTTCTGGTAGTTGAATGCGACGGCGTAAAGTCAGGGACGTCTTTACCTCTGATTCTGAGAAAGGCAGACCAAGGAAAATTTTTCCTTCCTCATCGGCGTAGAGCATATAACGAACACTAGAGGTGCTGCTGTAGAAAAGTCGAGAAAAACGCGCTACTTCGTTGCGATCGCCTTCTGCCACTAGAGGAGCGACATTTGCAGCCAATAATAGTCCCAGGTCTCGACCATAGCGAGTATCATTGAGACGAGCATCCTGTTGAATAGTATTTACTGCCCAGAAAGAAAAACTACTCATTAGTAGAGACACCATAAGAGTGACTACTGCCATGAGTTTGGTCTGGAGGGTAAACTCAGACCACCAGTTAGCGATAATTTCTCCGATTTTTTTTAGGAGGGCAAGCATTTTTTTAAGTCAAAAGTTTAAATAAAGTTATAAAGTTAAAGGTCAAAATTTATTAGGCATTTTTGACTATATTATTAATTAGGATAACTAAGAATTCTTGAAAGCTCAGATTTATTTTATTTATATTCTGAATTGGCCGGGTGCATCTCATAATATTTGCAAAAATACTTTTTTCCTATATACTTGATATTCCCTGTTTCCAGATGAGCTGTTGCCTAAAAGCGATAAATTTTTGGCTTTATTCAAAATTGAGATGTACCTGATTTACCGAATCATTAATTATTTATTATTAAATAATTATGGTTTAAAGCTTCCCCTTTTAAGGGTAAAAAAGCGGTCGTTAGCGCAGTTTCCCGTAGGGTGGGATGGCGTTAGCGAAGGGGTTCTGTCAAGAGCGGTTCTCCTCGCCATCTCCAATCAAGCAAGAGAAGAAATAATATTTCCTGATATTCAATTCCGTAACGGTTTGAACCAGAGGTAATTATCAATTATCCATTATCCATTAATGAACAGATCCAAAAATCCGATCGCCAATATCCCGCCGATAATACATTTGGTCAAACTCTATAGAATCTACAGCATTGTAAACTTTTGTCCTAGCTTCAGAAAAATCAGACCCTATTGCTGTTACTCCTAATACACGGCCACCATCAGTTACTAACTGTTGTTCCTGTAATTTAGTTCCGGCATGAAATACAGTTACTCCAGTAGCTTCAGCTTTTTCTATTCCAGAAATTACTTTACCTTTCTCATAAGCTTCTGGATAACCCCCGGAGGCTAAAACTACACACACTGCTACTCCTGGTTTCCAATTTATCGGAGGCAACTCAGCTAAACGCTGTTCACAACAGGCCAAAAATAACTCTTCCAATGGAGTTTCTAGCAGAGAAAGAATAGATTGAGTTTCTGGATCGCCGAACCGACAATTAAATTCTAAGACTTTTGGCTCTCCTGTAGGACTAATCATTAATCCAGCATAAACAATGCCTCGGTAGTCTATACCACGTTTTTGTAAATTAGTCAAAGTTGGTTCTAGAACTTCTTGTTGAATTCTGGTCATTAGTTCTGGTGTAATGATGGGAGTGGGAGCATAAGCGCCCATACCTCCAGTGTTGAGTCCGGTATCTCCTTCACCCACTTGTTTATGGTCTTGAGCTGGCAATAGGGGACGAATAGTTAATCCATCAGTGAGGGCTAAAACCGATACTTCTTGACCTGTGAGAAACTCTTCGATTATCACAGACTGGGTATCTGGCTCGAATTCTCCTTGAAAGATGGCATCTATGGCATGATGAGCCATTTCAATTGTAGTGGCGACGGTAACTCCTTTTCCTGCAGCTAGACCATCTGCTTTAACCACTATGGGAACTTCTTTGATGTAAGCTTTGGCAGTTTCGGCACTGGTAAAGGTGGCTGATTTGGCCGTGGGAATATTTGCTTCGGCCATGAAATCTTTAGCCCATGATTTACTAGCTTCGAGAATGGCTCCTGCTTTGATGGGGCCAAATATTTTGAGGTTTGGTTGTTGTAGATAGTCAGTAATGCCCAGGGCTAAGGGTACTTCTGGGCCAACTACTACTAGGGAAATATTTTGGTCAGCAATAAGTTGTTTGAGGGCTGAGAAGTCTTCAACTGGAATGGGTATATTTTGGCATTTTTGCAAGGTGGCAGTACCGCCGTTACCAGGGGTACAAAATATTTGTTGAACTTGGGAAGAGTGGGATAATTTCCAGGCGATCGCGTGTTCTCTACCACCGTTACCTACTATTAATATTTTCACGTTTTTTAAGTTAAGAAGGAAGAAGTAAGAAGGAAGAAGTAAAAAGTAAGAATACTTTAGTTATCTAAGAGAGAATACTTTATGCTAAATCCGATTTAGAAAAGTTGATTATAGATATCTATGTTATGCCTTACCCTATAATCACTCTATAATAACCAGATTTGTTATTAGTTATCAAGAAGAGAAAGTTAAATTTTAAATAAAGTATCAAAGTCTGACTAAAAATAAGGATAGGTAGTTAAGTTGATATAGTAAAGATTGCTTGTTGAGATGAGTTGGTTAATATGAATGATAATTTTCAAGTACTTAAAAATGACGATGATGTTTTGTTATTTTGCAAAGATAAATTTACAGTTTGCAGATTTAAAGAATTGTGTTTAGAGCCAATAAAAGTCACAATTTATTCACCGCAGGAGAATCGCCAGAATCGACTGTTGGTAATTTTTGTCAGATTAAGTGGAGGGTTTATTGTCGATAAGAAAGTACATATAGGATTAAATAGTAACAAATGGGAATCAGTGGCTGAAGAAATAGAATGTCAACTCTTAAAAGTTGGTGATATTTAGCAAATCGTCTTCTTTATAAGAAGAGGTAATTATTAATTATTAATTATTAATTGTTGAATACCTATCGGGAATTCTATTGAAGCAGGAAGAAGTAGAAACTAAGAAGATAAAATCAGGAGAGCAACCATGACCCAATGCCTAAACCCAGATTGTTTAAAAACCAACCCACCAGAAACAAAATTTTGTCAAAGCTGCGGTGAAAAATTAATTTTAGTCGAACGTTATCGCGCTCTAAAAATTATTGGGCAAGGTGGTTTTGGCAGAACTTTTCAAGCTGTAGATGAGTACAGACCATCAAAACCTTTTTGTGTAATTAAACAATTTTTTCCTCAAGCTCAAGGAACCAAAAACCTAGAAAAAGCTTCCTCATTATTTGCCCAAGAAGCTGAACGTTTAGATAGTTTAGGATTACATCCACAAATTCCCGAACTTTTGGCATATTTTACTCAGGATAACAGACAGTATTTAGTGCAAGAATTTATCGACGGGCAAAATTTACAACAGGAGTTAGACTTGTCAGGAACTTTTGATGAAAGGCAAATTTGGGAGTTATTAAAAAGTTTATTGCCCGTATTGGAATTTATTCATTCTCGACAGGTAATTCATCGGGATATTAAACCAGAGAATATTATTAGGAGAAGGAAAGATAAGCAATTATTATTAGTAGATTTTGGGGCAGCTAAATATGCAACAAAGACTGCTTTAGCTGTGACAGGAACTGTAATTGGTTCGGCAGGATATGCTGCCCCAGAACAAGCATTAGGCAAAGCAACTTTTGCTAGTGATATTTATAGTTTGGGTGTGACTTGTATTCATTTATTAACTCAGGTGGAACCTTTTGATTTATTTGATGTGAGTGAAGGTGAATGGGTGTGGCGAGAATATTTAAAGTTTACCGTAAGTGATGAAGTTGCTAAACTGTTAGATAAAATGATTATGGGAGCGACTAAGAAAAGGTTTCAAAATGTAGGAGAGATATTATCGGTTGTTAACCCTAAATCTCAACAAAAAATTAACTCTACTTATAAACCCAAAATATTTCCAATATTTACAAAAGAAGAAATGTTTACTTTTGAGGTTGTGACGGTCAACAAATCTGGCAAAACTATCAAGCGCACCCAGAGAAATGTGAGGCAAAAAATAGAAGATTTAGGTAATGGTATTAAATTAGAAATAGTTTATATTCCTGGTGGTAGTTTTCTCATGGGTTCACCGAAAAACGAAGCTGGAAGAACTGATAAAGAAAATCCCCAGCGTCAAGTAACTCTTCAACCTTTTTGTATGAGTAAATACTCCATTACTCAAGACCAATATTTAGTCATTATGGGGGAAAATCCTTCCTACTTTAAAGGAG
>NZ_JAAHGK010000317.1:0-6393 GCF_010672505.1 Okeania sp. SIO2B9
TGAAGGGAAACCCAACAAAGTATCATTTAATTAGGAAGAATTTTTGTCTGATTTGAACCTAGTTTGCTGAAAATTTTGGGTTTATCCTAACGGATAAGCTGGCGCTAACGTTCCTCAACCCAACCTAAACTATTCAAAATTTTTGACTCTAACTATAAATGTCTATAGCTGCTTTAGTTAAGCTACCAATAAATTATCAAATAGCTCATGTTAAAATCAAAGCAATTAGGAAATTTATCAGATATAATTGTAGGTTGGGTAGAACCAAGTGTTAGCGGAGCTTCCTGAAGGGAAACCCAACAAAGTATCATTTAATTAGGAAGAATTTTTGTCTGATTTGAACCTAGTTTGCTGAAAATTTTGGGTTTATCCTAACGGATAAGCTGGCGCTAACGTTCCTCAACCCAACCTACACTTATTGCTGGATTCTTAATCCATATATCCGTGCCATAATCCCTGTGAGCGCAAATGTCTAAGGAACTTCTAATTAATCTATCAGTATTAATTCCAAAACCAACAGGAATATCCATCTACGCTAATAACATCCTGCCACAACTTCAACAACTTAATCCTACCCTGTTAGTAGCCAATAATATTTCCAATTTTAACTGCCATCTAATCCCTAACAACATGACGCCCGCTCAGGGAACAAAAGGTCATTTACGACGATTATTATGGACTCAATTTCAATTATCAAATATCTATAAAAAATTACAAGCAAATCTACTTTTTTCTCCCCTTCCAGAAGCGCCTTTATTTTCTCAGTGTCGTTATATAGTAATGGCTCACGATTTAATTCCTTTACGTTTTCCTAAACCTGCTTCTCGCTTAACTGCTTATTTCAAATATTATATTCCTCAAGTATTAAACCAGGCAGAACATATTATTTGTAATTCTCAAGCAACGGCAACAGATATTACTGATTTTTTCCAAATACCACCTCAAAAAATTACACCTATTCCTTTAGGTTATGACTCTCAAAGATTCCAATTTTTAGACTTACCTACGCAAAATTACTTTCTTTATCTCGGTCGCCATGACCATTATAAAAATCTGCATCGGTTGATAGAAGCATTTGCTAAATTGCCGAATTTTTCCGAGTATGAATTATGGTTTGCCGGACCTACAGATAATACTTATACACCAACATTAAAAACTCAAATTAAAGAATTAGGTTTAACAAAATTAGTCAAATTTCTAGACTATGTTCCTGATTCAGAATTACCCAAAATAATCAATCAAGCGATCGCTCTGGTTTTTCCTAGTCTGTGGGAAGGGTTTGGTTTTCCCGTATTAGAAGCAATGGCCTGTGGTACTCCTGTTATTACTTCTAATATTTCATCCCTGCCAGAAGTTGCGGGAGATGCTGCTATTTTAGTTAACCCGAAAAATGTAGGAGAAATAACAGATGCGATGAATATTATTGCTAAAGATGGAGGAGAGCGATCGCGCCTCTCGACCTTAAGTTTGGCTAGAGCTAAAGAGTTTAGTTGGAAAAAAACTGGTTTAGCTACTAGGGAGATAATTCAGAATTATCTGATTAATAATTTAAGATGATAAGAAAAAAATAGAGCTTTGAAAACTCTATTTTTTCTTGAGAACTATTCAACTATTTGATTACCCAATAAACATTTGCGTTTGTTTTTGTTGTTAGCCACCTTCCATTATTTTCAATACACAACCACTGCCCTTCATAATAATTATTCAGAAAATAAACTTCATCACCATAATTAATAATTGGATCACTATTATCTCTTTTCCGAATAGTCCATTTTTGTTGTTCGTACAAGCCATCATAGTAGTATAGTGCGGGAGTACTCCATGCACCAAGAGTTTTCTTGTCTCCTACAGAAGCTTCGTCGTCTCTATTTTTACTGTGTCTCCATCTTTTATTACTCCACTTCCACCAGACAGTTTAAGTTTTATAGGAGGTTGTGATGTACTAAACTGTGGGAAGTATTCTTCAGGACCTATATCTCCTACCCTTTCTAAAGACGTAAGGATATTTACTGATATGACTCATCAAAGTTCATATAAAAGTTCATATAATTAGGCTTTTCTTCATAGTGAAAATCAACCGTTATTAGCTACCTGCACAAATTGAATCATTTGTCAATCTCATAAAATCTATATGAATATTTATTCAACAAACAATAGACAGCAAGCATTAACGAAGTCAAAAGTCAGAAGTCAGAAGTTAAATATTCCATCTGATCTCCATCTCCCCTACTCCCCAGAGGGAGGCCAGAAACTCCTATAGCAATGTGCGCTGGCATATTTACAAATTGCAGGAGGTGTCCAATAGCTAAAAGTCTTATACTATCCGCAATTTATTCCCCCTATTGCCTTCCGGAGTTGTTGCCTGTTGCCTGCGCGCAGCGCTATACTTCAAAGGCCCAGGAGTAGGCTGGAAAAAAAGCGATCGCCTCCTTCTTAGCTATGGAGCGATCGCCCTTTCATAGATAGACACCCCAGAAATGTTACTTGCAGCGATTAGTGCAGAAGATACAAATTTCACCTTCGTTACAAATATGTGAAGAGAACTAGCGTATTATATCGCGCTCCGTATCGCAAATCGTTAACTAAGTCGAAACTCTCAGGAATTAGGCACTGACAATAAATATAGGGTTTTGTGTTACGCTACCGCTAACACACCCTACTGGACTGACACTATTGCCTGTTGCCTGCACACAGCGCTATAAATAATTCAAAATTATCTATTCAATCAGGAAGTGCTATTCTCTTTCTTGAGAGTGAGAATAACTAAATATTGACGAGGAGTGAAAATTATGGTAGCAATACCATCATTCAAACCAACTTATGGACAAAATACTTTTAACTTATCACCCACAGCAATAACAACAACATTGCCTTGGAACCATACCTTACTGCCCACAACACCCCTATTCGGTACAGATGGCATCCGGGGCAAAGCAGGAGAACTACTAAACGCCCCCCTAGCCTTACAAATAGGCTTTTGGGCAGGACAGGTATTGCGCCAATATTCTCCAAACTGTGGCCTTGTAATTATGGGTCAAGATACCAGAAATTCAGGCAATATGCTAGGAATGGCTCTATCAGCAGGTTTAACCGCAGCAGGGTTAGAAGTTTGGAATTTAGGTTTATGCCCTACCCCTTGTGTTGCTTATCTTACTAGCGTTTCAGAAGCAATAGGCGGGGTAATGATTTCTGCTAGTCATAACCCACCCGAAGATAATGGGATTAAATTTTTTGGTTCCGATGGTACAAAACTCTCTTCAGAATTACAGAAACAAATAGAATCTGGAATTAGAGGAATGGCAGATTTTCCAGCTATTCACAATAACTGGGGACAGCATTACCATAGACCAGAATTAGTCAAGGAGTACCAAGCATCTCTACATTCTCCTTTAATACCAGGACATTTCCAGGGAATGAAAATAGTTCTGGACTTAGCTTGGGGAGCAGCAGTTCATACCGCCCCAGAAGTTTTCCAGGGAATGGGGGCAGAAGTCATTTGTTTACATGACCAACCAAACGGCGATCGTATCAATGTCAACTGTGGGTCTACTCATCTCCATTCCCTGCAACAAGCAGTAGTAGAAAACAAAGCTGATATAGGATTTGCCTTTGATGGAGATGCTGACCGAGTATTAGCAGTAGATTCTCAAGGTCGTTCAATAGATGGAGATTATATACTCTACTTCTGGGGCCAAAGCTTAAGTAAAGCCGGGTTATTGCCAAACAACTTGATTGTCACGACAGTCATGGCCAATTTAGGATTTGAACGTGCTTGGCACAAACAGGGTGGACAAATATTGAGGACTAAAGTAGGAGACCAATATGTTCATGCAGAAATGCAGCGGACAGGCTCAATGTTAGGCGGCGAGCAATCAGGACATATTCTCTGTCCTCACTATGGCCTTACAGGAGATGGTCTAATGACAGCCCTACATTTAGCAGCTCTAGTCAAAAGCTCAGAAGTCTCCCTAGCAGAATTAGTAGACCAAAGCTTCCAGACCTATCCCCAATTGCTCCGAAATGTCCGGGTAGAAGACCGCGATCGCCGAGCTAACTGGAAAAACTGCGAACCATTAGTCAGAGCTATAGAAGAAGCAGAAACAGCTTTAGCAGATGTAGGGCGGGTTTTAGTCCGAGCCTCTGGCACAGAACCACTAATTAGAGTTATGGTAGAGGCAATTAATGCTGAACTCGCAAGCTACTGGACAGAGAACTTAGTTTTAGCAGTCCAGCAATATCTGGCCTAAAACTGACTTAACAATGCCGACAAAACAAAAGTCTAAAAAAAAATCAAAAAGCAAATCAAAAAAGAAAGGCAAACCTGCTGCTCCCCAGGTTAGCAAAAAGGAATTAGCTGCCAGAAAGCGCCAAAGAGCTAAACAAATTCAGCAGGTTATTGGCGCTCTTGTTACTTATGGTGGTCTTGGTCTTGTTATTGGTATAACGTTATTTTTCATAGCGGAGCCAAAAATAGCCCTCGCTGGTGGTGGTGGTGTGGCAGTTTTAGGTTTTTCCTTCAAGTATCCAATTTTAGGACTTTGGGCCTTCCTAATTTATATGCCCTTTGCTGGCACTGTGACTTACTGGATCGGTGGAGGAAGTCCCATTTTTCAGTTAGCAAAAGATGGCTTTTTCATTCCAGCAATGATTGGCATTGGTATGTGGTGCAAAAAAACAGGAAATCCATTCATCATTCCCAAGGTAGTGAAAAATCCCTTATACATTTTATTGGGCTTTTGTCTACTTACTTTACTATTCGTTAATGGTGCTCAACAGTTGGAACCACCAGACCCACTCAGACCAAATGTTAATGAACAAGTTAATGAACAACCAATATTGATGGGAATATTGGGACTCAAAGCATTGATCGGCTACCTACCTTTAATTACAGGTGCTTACTATAAACTCAAAACTAAAAAAGAATTATTACTTGCTGCGCGTCTTACACTAATTTTAGCTATTATCTGTTGTTTACTTGGTATAGTACAGTACCAATTTCTCAGTTCAGGTAAGTGTAAAGGTACTCGTGGTTTTACTGGACAACAACTATTTAGAGCAACTCTAAAAGCTAAATGTTTAGTAGGAGGCGCTCTATTATTTAGTCCTAGTCAGGGTGTGATTCGTTTACCGGGTACTTTTGTTGCACCTTGGCAGTGGGGATGGTTTTTGATTTCTAATGCTGCCTTTACCTTTGCAGTTGCTTTTAGTGACCCCTCTCCTATCTGGCGAATAGGAGGTTTATTTGGAATGGCAGTGGTTTTTGTTAATGCAGCTATTAGCGGTCAAAGAATTGCTCTAGCTCTGGTTCCCACAGTAACTATAATTCTTCTGGTGCTGACAGGTCAGATCGCTAACCTCAAAAGGTTTCTTCCTATAGGTATTGGACTAGGTGTTGTACTGGGAGGAGTAATAGTATCCAATCCTGTAGTTGTTCAGGAGCGGATAGATAGTTTTGTTAGTCGCTGGCAAGCTGCACCACCCACTGCTTTTATTACCGGACAATTTCACGAAGTCAGCCATGTAGGAGTTTTGGGCAAAGGGTTAGGACGGGCTACTAATTCAGCCCGAACTTTTGGTAGAACTAGGTTAATTGAGACTTATTATCCTAAGTTAATTTATGAAATAGGACAGTTCGGCGCAATTGCAATGTTAGTCTTGCTAACCACTATTACTTTTACTAGTTTCAAAGCTTATCGCTCTGTTAAAGACAAGAGTCTACGCAGTTATGGTGCATGCTATTGGGTTTTTGTTTTGATTATTAGCTACAACACTTATTACTATCCTCTAGATGTAGATCCAGTTACGGTTTATTACTGGTATTTTGCTGGAGTAGTTCTGAGGTTGCCAGCAATTGATAAACAGGAACAAGCAAGAATTAAAGCGGAAGAAGAAATGGAAAATGGTAAATAAGAAGGAGAAAAATGAACGCACAATCTCTAAAAGAAAAAAATCAACAATTAGCTATTCCTATTTCTGTTGTCATTCCTACCTATAATCGTGAAGAAGCTCTGGTAGATACGATCGCGGATGTTATTGCACAAGACTATCCTAATTTTGAAGTTTTGGTAGTTGACCAAACTGCTACTCATAAACCAGAGACTCAAGCTTATTTAGAAGAACAAGCAAGTTCTGGAAAAATTAAATTGTTCCGTCTGACTTGGGCGAGTTTACCAGGGGCAAGGAATTATGCGGTCAGACATTGTAGTGGCGAAATAATTCTTTTTATTGATGATGATGTACGCTTGGAAAAAGGATTTTTGGCTGCCCATGCTCGTAACTATGTTGATCGCCCAGAAGTAGGAGCAGTGGCGGGACGAGTATTCGATCGCATGAAATTAGGAGATTCTGGTGGAGAGCTGGAAATAGAAGATTTACCCCCTGAAGCATCAGACA
>NZ_JAAHGK010000318.1:0-6392 GCF_010672505.1 Okeania sp. SIO2B9
TGGTACAGTAGGATTAGTTTTTTAAATAGTTGTTGAAGTATGGAATTAAGTTTTCATTCTTTTTGAGACAATCTACTAGAATTACTGTACCACACTTACATGGAATAGGTTGTAACTGATAACTGAATTGACTCCTAATTCCAGTTAAACTTCATTCTTAAATACTCTTCTAGTCTTTGGTTATGAATTTGAAAATAATCATTGAAACTCCTACAGATTTATGAATAAATAAATGTTTGAAATAATCTCATAACCTGATTGTAGCTCACCCAAATTTCAATCTCTCTTTTTTTGACAAAAATTTCGTGTCTTAAGGCTTCCTTTTTCAGGGTATAACAAAGAATTTTCAGTATTTTCTTGCCTGCCTATTCCAGGAAGTACTAATAACTGTTAACTGATCACTGAATTTACTCCTAATCCCAGTGAAATTTAATTCCTAAATACTCTTCATAATCTTTGGTTATGAATTTGGAAATAATCATTAAACTCCTAAGGATTAATTAATCCGTGGTGGTGCATTGTAATGGTCGTGCATTGCATTATTTTTGTTACGAAGTACGGCAGTGGAAGCATCTTGCTTCTGTGCCAAACATCTCTTGTTCCTTGTATACAATTACTATGCAGGACTACCAATTAATCAATAAATATTTGAAATAATCTCATAACCTGATTGTCACCCACTCAAATTTCAATCTCTCTTTTTTTGACAAAAATATCGGGTCTCAAGCCTTCCTTTTTCAGGGTATAACAAAGAATTTTCAGTATTTTCTTGCCTGCCTATTCCAGGAAGTACTAATAACTGTTAACTGATCACTGAATTTACCCCTAATCCCAGTGAAATTTCATTCCTAAATACTCTTCTAATCTTTGGTTATGAATTTGGAAATAATCATTTAAACTTCTACGAATTGATGAATCAATAGGAGAATAATTTCCTATATTATAATTTTTGTACTCTGAGAGTTGATATTCTGGCAAATCTAAAAATTTCAAAACCTTCCCCATAGTAACTTCTGGATGAGCATAAAAATCTTCACTTTTCAAAATTAGAAATTGTTCCCGTGGAAATAAACTCATCCATTCCTGAAAAAATTCAACATATACTCCTCGTGCTAAATAATTTAATTCCTTCATCCAGTAATTAACTTTTTCAGGAGCTTTTGTTAACTGCTCTAAATCTAATTGAATTGCCTCCTCAAAAGATCGATTTTCCCAGTTTAATCGTAGCCATTGATAATATTGAGATATGGCTCTATCCACAGGATTTCTTAATAGTATAATTAGCTTAACTTTAGGAAACACTTGAAAAATTCTTCTCGCAGCATTCGGATAATCAAAATAACTAGGACTAGCTTCCCCTGTGAGAAAATTTTTCTTTTCTGAAATTGCTGGAAAATGAGCTAAATACCAATTTATAGACTCATTAAATTTCCAAGACCAAAAATCCATTTCTTTTTTAATCGGAGGAACAATTTGTGGATGTTGAGTCAGATAACTATAAAGGGAAGTAGTACCTCCTTTGTGAACTCCAATAATGATAAAATTCGGTCCTTGTACTTCTTCTAAATTCCATGGTTGAGATACTAATTCAGGGTATAACTTCTGAGTTTGCTGATAACAAGTAGTTTGATAATAAGGTATAGCTTCTTCAATTTTATTCAAACGAGTTAAAGCCTCTCCTATATTTAAGTAAGACCAATAAGAATCAGGATTAGACTTGTGAAATTTCTGGAAAAAAGTTAGTATTTCTGATAGTTGATCCTCTCTCGCAAAAGCTTCCCATATATTGTAATAAAACCACCAAGATAGGTCTGGATTAATTTCAATAGCTTGACGATAAGCTACAACTGCTTCATCCCATTTTTGTTGTCGAGTTAGGGCAATACCCAAATTATAATAAGACTTACTATTTGGATTTAATTCTATTTTTTTGCGGAGTTCTAAAATTTCTTGGGATAACTGGTATTTTTTATCTAAAACTTGCTGTAGTTTGTGGCAAATTTCTAAGTCATCTTGATTAACCTCTAAAGCTATTTTATAAAAAATAATCGCCCCATTATTCTTATCTGCTTTAGCTAAATTATTTGCTATTTCTACAAATAAATTTGGATTATCTTGTAAAAATTCCAGTAATTTATCGTAAATAAGATGTTGCCCTTGATGCTGAATAGCTTGATGATAATCCTGAATTGCTGCATCTATATCTGAATTATATTTTTGTTCTAGAGCATCTCCTAATTTACTGTAAATTCCTGGCGCTCCTGGCTGTAACTTAACCACATAAATATAGTTATATATCGCTTCATCCCATTTTTGTAACTCTACTAAAGCATTGCCTAAATTATAGTAAGACCAAGGAAAAATTCGTTCTATTTTAATTGCATTTTTGTAAGCATTAACAGCATCTTCCCATCTTTGTAATTTGCTTAAAGCATCTCCTAAATTATAATGAGACCAAGAAAAATTATGGTTTAACTCTATAGCGCGATAGTAATATTTTATAGCTTCATTCCAGCTTTCTTGTTGATGTAAAACTTGTGCTAAGTGATAGTAATACCAAGAAAAATTAGGTTTTAATATAATAGCTTGACGGTAGTTTTCAATTGCTAACTCCCATTTTTTCTGTTTAGCATATATAGTCGCAAGTTTGGCATACTCTTCAGGTGTATTCGGATTGAAGTTAGTGCTTGATGACATAAAAATTGGTAATAGGTAATTGGTACATTTATATAGCAGTACCTTCTTTGGTTAGGACAATAAATTTGAGTGAAAAGGGAGTAGGGAGTAGGCAGTAAAGAATAGGAAATAGAGGAATGTCCTAACCTATTTGCGTAGTGCTATAGCAGTCGAAGGAAAGGTTAATACCAATTTGGAAAAATAATGTTACTAATAATAAGGGCAATTATAAAGACTTTATAGGAGATGTCCATTGGATGAAAAAGATAAATTATGACCTAATAAATGATATTAAAGCTATTCATTCTGTACGTCGCCAATCCGATAGCTCCCCTACCTGTACGGGCAAACGGCGGTTTGCCTCTACCACTTACTGCCTAAGAAATAACCTAGTTACTTGTAGCAAATATTTATCAAAATAATATGGGTCTAAAACCCCGCCTTTTAAGGCGAAATATTTTTGGAGGGTTGCTCAAAATCCCCGTTACAAAAATAACTTCTGACTTCCCCTCCTGGGAGGGGTTTGGGGTGGGTTGACTTCTGACTTCTGACTTCGTTAACACCCTTGGTATAAGACATATCAAAAGCTTAAAACTCAGACAACGCAATATTTTTCCTTCTCTCCTAGATAACTAAACGCCTTCTTCCTTCTGCTATATCAAACAAGGTTTGTAGATTATAGGTAATATTCTAGATGAGAAAAGTTTACCGCCTTACCTAATACCTACAGCAGATTTCATCTAATATCAAGTCCGGATAATTTAGTGATGAAAAAAACCTATCTTTTTACACAGGGCAAATATCCCTATTATCCCTACTCCCTACTCTCTTAATTTATAAGTATTCAAGCGCAGATGATATATGTGAGGTACATAAGTCGTGGACAAAATGCCCACACCACAAAAATTCAAACTCCGTCCTTAAGGGCGAGGTCTTACAATATTTGTACTTCATATACTTGCAATTTACAGTAATTTAAGAAATGGTAACTTTCTACATATATTCCAACAAAACTCTGACTAAAGCAATCTTAATCATAACTGATTATACGAATATGATATTTTTTAAAGGAGAGAACAGGAAATAGGGAAAAATCATCAATCTGTTTGATAAACCAGACTTTGTATAATCTCTCTTTCTCATAACTATAAACAAGATTTTTTTTATTGATAACGCACTTATTCAAACTTGATACAAATTCTAGGGTAGCAAGGTTAAAATAATTGAAAATTTTAACCTTATATGAAATACAAAAAATAATACTACAATTATTTCACAAAACCTCAATAAATAAGTTGAGCGAGAGAATAAAAGATAAATTTTATCTGAAATACAAGTAATTATGCTATTTTAGCATTCCCCCATTTCCACATCTCTCTATCTCCCGATCAATTGCCTGTAGCAAACATTCACCTATTTCATATTATATAGTCAAAAATTTGCTCAATTCCGACATAATGACATAATAGTTAATAACACAAAATATTCTAGGAATTCAATGGGTATATCTATAGAAGTTGACAACACAACCTTTGCCACCGAAGTATTAAAAAATTCCCACAAAAAACCTATTTTAGTAGACTTTTACGCTACTTGGTGTGGTCCGTGTAAAATGCTTAAACCAATCTTAGAAAAGTTGGTTCAAGAATATGACTTTATCTTAGCTAAAGTGGATGTCGATCATAATCCCGAATTAGCTCAAACTTATGGTGTAGAGGGAGTACCAGATGTTAAAATTGTAACTCAAGGAGAAGTTAAACCAGGTTTTGTAGGAGTTCTATCAGAGCCAAAACTACGAAATTTTCTAGGTGAACTTAACCTAAAATCAGAACTAGAAACAGAATTAGAAACACTGCGAAATTTGACAAAATCTGGTGAATTAAAACAAGCAAAAAATCTTTTAGACCAGCTTTTTCAAAAATATCCTCGTAACATTAGCTTAATCATAGAAGCTGCAAAATTTTTAGTCAGCTTAAATCGATTAGAAGAAGCTCAAAAACTAATAGAAACTATTGGAGAAAATAACCGAGAGTTTTATCCCCAAATACAAGCAGTAAAAGGACTAATTCACTTTAAACAAGAAGTAGAAAATCCTGGTGATAGTGAACTAGATAAAATGTATGCTCAAGCTTGTAGCTTAACACTATCAGCTAACTATGAAGAAGCACTAAAATTATTTTTAGATATAGTCACCAGAAATCGTAAATATAAAAATGACGGCGCACGCAAAGCAATGCTGGCAATATTTAATATCTTAGGAGATGATAACTCTACCAGTAAAGAATATCGAAAGCAGCTATTATTAAACCTGTACTAAAAGTAGTTATTTTAACTAGCTATCAGCTATTAGCGCTTCAGCTATTAGCCTAAAAATTTGTGCATATAATTAGGGTTTGCTGATTAAATCTAAAAACACTGACATATAAAAGTAAGTGCCTTTTTGGAGCGAAAAAAAGTGCCAACTTTTCAGCTTGAGTGACCAAAAAGTCAGGATAAAAGGCAGATAAGCACAGAAAGATACAGGTACAATTATTCCTCCTACTTTCTCAGCTCTCCCCACCCTCCCCACATTCCCCTCCTGGGAGGGGTTAGGGGTGGGTCCCCACACTCTGCTTTTTTCAGCAAACCCTAATTATTGCTCTGCTGATTAATTCTCAAAGTATTGATAAATAAAGGTATTAGCCTTTTTGGGGTTCAAAAAAGTGCCAGCTTTTCGGTGCCAACAGCTGCAAAAAGCTAGTATTTTGGGCTGACTATGGTAGAAAAATCACTCTTACAATTCTTACTCCTACCTCCTCGCTCATTCCCTGTTCTTCCTGTCTCCTGTTTCCTGTCTCCTGTCTCCTGTCTCCTACTAAAAGACTTTTTCAGCAAACCCTAATTAGGTATCTGTTTGCAGAGCTGACCGCTGAACTGCTGAATTGCTGTTTGCGCAGCATTCCGCCAGAAAACGCTTTTTAAACTCCCATTGGCAGGACTAAACCTTCGCGGGCCATAACTGCCTGGGGAAAAGCTGTTTTGACTTTTTTTGCTATTTCATCGAGAAAATCATCACTGTGAGTAGGTTCATGGTGAAAAATTACCACCCGCTTCACTTCAGCCGCTTTAGCTACTTTGATTGCTTCCTGCCAAGTCGAATGTCCCCAACCTACCTTAGAAGACTTGGGATTATGATACTCATCATCAGTGTACATAGCATCATAGATTAATAGGTCAGCATTGCGGGCTAAATTTACCACACTTTCATCCAAGCGATCGGGAAAATGTTCTGTATCAGAACAATAAACTACCGTCCGTCCATTCCATGTCACTCTATATCCCATTGCTGTATTAGGATGATTCAGAGAACCAGTCTCAATCTCAATATCATCCAGCATCATTTTTTCCCCATGCTGAAGCTCATAAAAACGTAAGTCAGCCTGGATACCATTTAAAGGAATAGGAGAGTTATAATGTAGAACCCTTTGTATAAAATGCTTTCTCATTGACTCCCCTTCTGGAGGTATAGCTCCGTAGATATGAAAACTATTTCCTTGGGTAAAAGCAGGAGTAAATAAAGGGAAACCTTGAATATGATCCCAGTGATAATGAGTAAAAAACATATAAGCTTCTACTGGCATTTCCTGCATCATTTCCTCGCCTAATTCTCGTAGACCAGTGCCACCATCAAATATCAGCCGCTTACCAGCTATTTGCATTTCTATGCAGGAAGTATT
>NZ_JAAHGK010000319.1:0-6391 GCF_010672505.1 Okeania sp. SIO2B9
TCCATAATGAGAAATTGAATTTCTCATTATGGCCATAGGTGCTAATATTATCTATAAATTTGCCTAATGTCAAAGATGCTATGTATTATAGCTTCTAAGTATGAAATTAAATTTTAGACTTTATTATTTGATTGAAAATTTTACTATAGTTTCTCAATAAATCAAGGTATTATGTTAGATTTAACAGGAAAAAATGCTCTAGTAACAGGTATTGCGAATAATCGTTCTATTGCGTGGGGAATTGCTCAACAACTCCACAAAGCAGGAGCAAATTTGGGGGTCACTTTTCTCCCGGATGATAAGGGTAGATTTGAAAAGAAGGTTTGGGAATTGGTAGAACCTTTGAGTCCTTCTTTATATTTACCCTGTAATGTTCAGGACGACGAACAGGTGAAGGCTACTTTTGCTGGAGTAGGGGAAAAATGGGGTAAGTTGGATATTTTGATTCATTGTTTGGCCTTTGCTGGTAAGGAGGAATTATCTGGGGATTTTAGTAATACTACTCGTGAAGGTTTTACTCGTGCTTTGGAAATTAGTTCTTATTCTCTGATTGATTTGAGTTCTGAGGCGAAGGAACTGATGACTGAAGGAGGAAGTATTGTCACTCTCACTTATTTAGGGGGCGTGCGGGTAGTTCCTAATTATAATGTGATGGGCATTGCTAAGTCTGCTTTGGAAATGAATGTTCGTTATTTAGCTGCGGAACTTGGTCAGAAAAATATTCGGGTTAATGCTATTTCTGCTGGTCCAATTAAAACTTTGGCTTCTTCGGCAGTGGGAGGTATTAAGGATATGATTCATCATGTGGAACAGATAGCTCCATTACGTCGGACTGTGACTCAAATTGAAGTTGGTAATACTGCTGCTTTTTTATGTAGCGATCTGGCAAGTGGCATTACTGGTCAGGTTATTTATGTGGATGCTGGTTATGAAATTATGGGAATGTGATTTTTAAGTCAAAATTCAAAATTCAAAAGTCAAAAGTTAAGGATAGCCAAATTGGTAGGGTGCGTTAGACGGCTTAAATTTAGACTATGAAAGGGATTCAGTAATCCGTCGTCACGCACCATTTTAGGTATGTCCTTCCACTACTGGACTAGACTTCTCAACGGTGCGTTACGGCGCAACCTAATATTTGACAGTTCAATGGTAGTTTGTGGTAAGCGCCTAACGCACCCTACTGGACTGTCATTTGATATTTTTCATCATTCTCAACCTACCTGTGAAAAATTAAAATTCAAAATTTATATTGATATTTTTATTATGCAGATAAGCGATCGCCATTCTTCATCTACTCCAGCAAAACTGAATTTGCCTGCCAGAGTTGCTTCGGTGAAACGGACGACTGGGGAAACTGATGTAACTGTTACTCTTAATCTTGATGGTGTGGGTAATTGTAAGGCTAATACTGGGATTCCTTTTTTAGACCATATGTTGCATCAAATTTCTTCTCATGGACTGATTGATTTGGAAGTTCATGCTGTGGGGGATATTGAAATTGATGACCATCATACTAATGAGGATGTGGGGATTACTTTGGGCCAGGCTTTAAAGCAGGCGTTGGGCGATCGCAAGGGTATTGTGCGTTTTGGTCATTTTTTGGCTCCTTTGGATGAGGCATTGGTTCAGGTGGCCTTGGACTTTTCTGGTCGTCCACATTTGAGTTATGGTTTGGAAATGCCTACTCAACGGGTTGGTACTTATGATACTCAGTTAGTGCGGGAATTTTTTGTGGCTGTGGCAAATAATAGTTTGATGACTTTGCATATTCGACAGTTGGCTGGAATTAATTCTCATCATATTATTGAGGCAGGGTTTAAAGCTTTTGCTCGTTCTCTACGGATGGCTACGGAAATTGACCCCAGGCGAGTTGGGGAAATTCCTAGTTCTAAGGGAGTTTTGTAAGAAAGGAGTCAGGAGTCAGGAGTCAGGAGAATGAAGTTATTCAAAATAAGCTGGCTGGACTTGTTAGTATTAGTGAATTTAAACAAGAATATCCTTCTAATCCATTAGACAAATAAGCAGTCATATCTACACTATGCTGCTCCCCAAGAATCAGCTATTCCTATAGAAGACTGGGATATGGAGAATTGTTGTGAAGAGGTTTTATGATTGTTTTGGACACTCATATTTTTGTTTGGTGGAATTAGAATGACCCTAAACTAACCAGTTACTATCTCTTTATTTCTATTCTATGTCCCTATTTCCTATTCCCTATTCCCTATTCCCTGTTTCCTAAAAGCAATGATTTATTATGGTTTAAACTGTTCAAGCTCAGGATATTACTCTAGAAGAATTACAAGAAAACTTTGAACTTCAACTAACAACTGATAGTCAATTTTTTCGGGAATGGCAAGACAATTTACCTTCTGTAACTGATGAAGAAAAACGCAGTTTAGAAAGAGTTAGAAGTAACTATTTTAATTTAGTTAATCGTCGCCCTTTATTGGAAGAGGGAGTCAAATTGGTTATTTTAGCACCTTTACTAGATTTAGCTGGATTTTTTAAACCTCCCTTTTCGATAATAACTGAAACTTCTGTGGAAATTTCTGATGAAGATAATGATTTAATTGTTAGAGGTAGAATAGATGTTTTAGTTCTGCAACAGAGATTTTGGATATTGGTTATTGAATCCAAAAAGACTAAATTTGATGTTACGGCAGCTCTACCTCAAGCTTTAGTTTATATGTTGAAAAATTCCCAAAATCATCGCCCAACGTTTGCTTTTTTGCTTAATGGTAGAGAGTTTGTTTTTGTTAAACTTCAAAAAGCAAATGTTCCTATATATAGTCGTTCTTATGCTTTGTCTATTGAGAAAGAAAATGAATTAGAGCAAGTTTTAGCAGCTCTCAAAAATATTGGTAATTTAAGTTATCAGTTATCAGTTAACGGTTAAATGAAACTGATAGCTGATATAGCAATCCTATTTTATTCGTGTCAAAAATCTTACTGCTTTTTAGGCAACAGGCAACAGGCAACAGGCAACAGGTGGGAGTTTCAGTTTTTTGATTTACTTTTTGATTTGTTACGACATATTTAGGATTACTATAGCTAACAATACAGAATGCTTACGATAGATTTAAGCTATTAGCCAATGAATTTATGGTTGTTTGGCAAGCTCAAACTAAGCAATGGTTAACTACAACCGATAAAGTTACTGCTTTGATTAATTTCCTTTCGGAAGAAAAACGGGTGGAACTCTTAAACTTTGCTCTAGGTCTAATTGAAAAATCCTAGAAAAAATTTTCTGCATTCGATTTGCTATTCCTAATTTGAGGTCTAATTTATGTTAGATAATATTGTTAAAACGATTATTAATGCTGCTAAATCTGCTGTTCCTCAAGCGATCGATGCAGCTCAACGAAATGAACTTGTTGTTAATACTTTAAAAAAATTAAAGCTTGACCCCACACAACCTCCGAAAGATGTTGATGGGGTTTATATTTATGCTTTGGTGGAATATGGTGTTGGTAAGGATGAGGCAATTTTGAAGCTTTTTCGGGAGAAACAAATAAAAAATGATTTTTGGAGTGCCTATTCTGCTAATTCTCCTATCAGTTTCTGGAATAAGGTTGATGATTTTATTGAATCTTATGCTTTGGGGGATGAAATAAAAGAATCCCAGATTAATATTCGGTCAGAATTAGAAGAGTTTGGTCAAGTTTTTATTCGTGTGGCAAAGCGGACTAAATCTCCAGAATTTCGCCCTTATCCAGATTGGAATTTTGACGAAAGTTGGTGGCTGCAAGCGGGAATAATTTTATGTATTTGAGTCGGGTGTTGGGTGGTATCCCCCCTACTGTTGTAGGAGTGTGGGAAGAGGGGGAAGAGGGGGAAGAGGGGGCGAATGGCATTCGCCCTTGGGACTTCTCTACGGCAGGTTTAGAGGAATATTACCACAGTTTGTGGCCAAAAATGGCAGGTGACGGTTTGTCAGAAATTGAGTTAGAAGTGCTGAGAGTGTTAGTTGAGCAAGAAAAAGCAGTTTCCGTGGAGACTATAGCTCAATTCATAGATGTGGATGAATATGATGTGGAAGAAGTGCTGGAAAGTTGGTTGGAATTTTTACATTGGCAAGAAATTGGGGGAGAAATTTGTTATAGTTTGTATCATTGGAGTTTCCGTGACTTTTTGCAGCTTAGGGTTTAGTATTCTCTACTGATATCATTTCTCAAAAACTTTTCTACATTTTATTGAGTAGTAGGGACGTTGTATGCAACGTCCCTACAGGGAGGGAACCCCCCCTAACCCTACCGCTAATACACTCTACTGGACCGACAAATCTAAAATGGTGCAATAGAAAATGGGGGGGGTGGGGGAATGAGGTGAGGGTGTGATCTCAAATCCGTTTAATTGGACATAAAAAAAATCTTCAATCGCCATAACTACGTTTATTTTTGTAATTTTTTCTCCTCCTGACTCCTGACTCCTGACTTCCCCTCCACCGGAGGGGTTAGGGGTGGGTTGACTCCTCCTAACTTAACAATTCTATGGCTGTTTAACCGGATTTGATATGATGGGATGATTACGAAAAAGGCTAATGCACTATTTTAGTGAAACAGTCCACTACTGGACTATTGACGGTGCGTTACGCTGTCGCTAACACACCCTACTGGACTTGTGGAAAAAATGCTGGATAAACAAAAGCAAAAGCGGTGGAACTAGGGATAGTTGTACCATCGAATTCTTCAACAATAACGGTTTGCATTTGACTGTCCCATTTAGCGCGTATTTTTCGCCTATTAAACTCTACAATTTTTTCTTTTAGTTGCTTAATTTCTGAATGTAAAAACTGAACACTACTACCTGAGAAATAATTTTCAGGTGTTTCTCGGTCTGCTTCCCAAACATAGCTAATAATAGCCTTGGGATGTTGGTTAAGTTGTGCTTGATTTCTGACTGGAAAAATCAACATTTTATCGGTATAGTAACTGCCATAAGGATAGTTAAAATAGTCACGTTTATAACCTGTTTTTGTAGATAAAATCTTACTATTAGGATACACTGCTAACCAATTTTCTAGAGTAGTTTTAATAGCAGAAATTCTATTCAAATTACTGTTAACATTCTGACCAAGAATACCAATAGCCCAAGGTTGAGAATAAAGAGTACTATTAGAGCGGTCATACATAACTAAACAACTTTGATAAAGTTTGCCAGAAACTCCATAAGTTGTATTGCCACGTTCAAATGCGATTATAGTGTCACAAAGAGGGCAATAAGAAACAGTAATATTCATTCCTCCTACTGTATCATTAACAATTTCATGCCAATTCATAATGCCAAAAGGATAAGCAACAGCTTCACCGTTTATTTCTATACCAATTACTGTTTCATTAGTGGGAAAAGGTGTTGTTGTCGCCGTATCAAATTTCGGATTATCAATAGAAGGAATACCATTTTTTGGCGGTCCGCCATTCAAAAGTTCAGCTAAATTAATTCGACTATATTTCTGAGGGTCGAGATTTTGTGCTTGAATATCTTGGAGTTCTCTATCTTGATTATTGAGATATTGTGTGAGATTAAAATAGCGAAGTTTAAAGTTATTCCAGCTACCTGCTTGTAAGACTATAGAACTCAAACCCAAGCTAGCAAATAAAGCAGTATTGAGAATTATTTTAGCTACTTTTTTCATAATTCAATAAGGAAGGAAGAAGGAAGAAGGAAGAAGAAGGAAGAAGTAATATCGTCCGCTTGAATACTTATACTGCTGATAGCTAATAACTGACGGCTGAATGCTTACGTTTATTTATACTATAATTTGAATATTTTCTTGAGAATTATCAGGATTTTTACCTAAAAATTAAGGTATAAAGCCTCTCCATTCATAGAGAAAAAAGCGGTCGAGGGGTGGTGAAGTCTCCTCGCCAGATTCAATCAACCAAGAAAATAAAAAAAATCCTTTTAGCCAATCCTCTTATTTATAAGAAGAGGTAATAATGAACAATTAATAATTAACAATTAATTGTTGAACCTACTTTATTTTTATTTTGTAAAATTACAATATTTTCAGTTTTAAGAATGCTGTACATACCTTAAATTTAACTGAGTTAAAAATGAAGTTAAGATAAATAATTAGGGTTTGCTGAAAAAGTCTTATGGGTGAGGGTAGAAGACAGGAGACAGGAGAAATAGGAATGAGCGAGGAGGTAGGAGCTAAGTTTTGTCCCTAGATTTTTCTGCCCAACTATGAGCCTAAAATACGCTCCTTTTTGAGCGTGAAGAGCTGATTCCCAGGCACTGCAATTCGACTTCAAAAAGGCTAAAAGCTTTATCTGTAAATACTTTTAGATTTAATCAGCAAGCCCTAATTATATCTTGTCATTTCAGTTATCATATAGAACCCAGTTATATAAGTTATATAATAGTATGTTGATAATTCTATAATTAC
>NZ_JAAHGK010000032.1:0-15613 GCF_010672505.1 Okeania sp. SIO2B9
AGTCGTTATTCGTTCTAGTCAGCGTCTGGAAAAAAATTATCTGAAAAATCGTTACCGCAATAAATGGATGAATAGATGGAATTATTTATCTGAAAAATTACACGATTTTTGTCATTGTTGTTTAACTTCTTCTAGCAAATCTTTAACTTTTACTGCAAAAATACTGTTGATACATTCAACATCTTCTATATTATTTCTAAACCAAATAGCTACTGGTATTGCTGCTTGGTCAATTTTTTTCAAAGTTTCTGGACATGGGGTTTGAGTAAGTTTTAAAATTAAAGCTTCATCATTACATTCTTCAGTCAAACAACAATGACAAAAATCGTGTAATTTTTCAGATAAATAATTCCATCTATTCATCCATTTATTGCGGTAACGATTTTTCAGATAATTTTTTTCCAGACGCTGACTAGAACGAATAACGACTTGATTATCAACGCCAACAGGTTCTAAATCTTCAAGAGGTTCAATTTCCCAAAGTTCCACTGCTTGAGTTAATAATTCTCTAGGTAGAAATAATTCAACAATAGTTTTTTGCTCGCCATGGCTTTGAGGAACGTATTTGTCACTTTCATCCCAAAAATCTTTGAGCAAATTTATAATTTCTGCCCTGGAAAAATCATCTTTTTTTGTTTCGAGAAAGTAACAATTTTCAGGATTTTGATAATTATATTTTTCGCGGTTTGGAATAAACCAGGCCGACACTAAATATCGCCGATTATCCTTTTCTAAACAACTAGGTTTTACATATATCATTAAGCAACTTTTTAAATAACTGGTTTGCTGTTCTTCTCTAACATTTTTTAACTTTTCTAATAATTTATCTAAATCAGTGTAATTATTTTCACCCCAATTTTTTAATTGCTGATAATATTCAGATTTTTTAATTTCTGGTTCTATCAACAAACGGGCAATAAACTCTATCAGCGAACTATAAGAATTCTTGCGCGGAGGCATATCCAGAAGATAATTTATCATCTCCTTAATATTCTGAGGATCAGTGTAGGGCCAGTCTTCTGGGCAACAATTACCATAGACTTTTTGGAAAATTTTCCAGTCTTTTTCTTCCGCAGAAAAAACTAGACTGTTTAGTTGAAATTGCAAATCAAAAGTAGGAGGTATTTCAGACCAAATCTTTTTCAAAGCTTCCACAGAAATAGCTAGTCCTACTTTTCCCTCTCTCTCCTTATTAGTAGCGACACCCAAAACAAAACCTGTTTTTAAATCAACAATAGGTGCCCCACTATGACCTTTTTTAAGGCAGTCACTTTGAGTTATTAACAACTCCCAAGCTATAACCCTTTCATTACTTTGAGTGAGGAAATCCTTTTTACCCAAAACTCCACTAATAATTTCGAGCCTTCTTTTGTTCTCTTCACCATAAAGATAGTTACCTGCTATCTGAAAACTTCTCTCTTTTGCCTCGGATAAACATATTAGTTGTAGCAGTGGAATATGCAAAAGTCCCTCAACTCGCAACACGGCTAAATCAAAACTTTTAACATCTCCTATTGCTACAATTTCTGCCGGAATATTATTCACCAATACATTCCCATCGCCACCCACATCTTTAACAACATGGGCACAGGTAAGTAAATATGTATAAATTTTTTCTCTATAAAAAGGAAATCCAGTACCAATGTTATTTACTTCTGGTTCTTCTTTACTAGCACTGGAAATTAAAACAATAGATTCTTCTAGCATTCTAATCATCTTCTGGCGGTCTTGGTTTCAGCACTAATTTAACTTTTAAATTTGCACCCGCTTTTGCTTGAGTAATATAAAGATTACCTTTACCTTCAAAATTAAAAGCTACTTCTACCTCAGCTTGTTCTACCTTCATATCTTGATCAATTTTTTTCCAAGCTTTAGCAATAGGACGACTAATATTAGCTAATATAGGTTCAACTTTGTCAAAAGTAGATTCGACTTTTTTTATAGTACTACTAGATATGGTCTCTGCTTGATCGTCAGGAATTTCTGCTTCTACTAAAGTCCCATCTTCTAATTTAATTAATCTAGTGACCATTTGCTTTAATTACTAAATTTAACTACTATTTTATTAAAGCATATAGCATTTCTTACAGCACTTCTCATTTAAGTATCTTGGGCATTGCTGAGGGATGGGATGAATATAAGTGGGGTGAGTATCCTGCCTGCGGTGAAAATATTAGGAATGGGTAAGATGCACATTCCACAAAACACAATATAACAATTATTAAAAATTATTAGAAATGCCAGCTAAAGATATTTATCATAATACTGTGAAAACTGCCCTAGAGAAAGATGACTGGATTGTAACCAATGACCCCCTAATTATTCGCTGGGGAAAAAGAGATTTATGCGTTGATTTAGGAGCATAAAAATTAATTGCTGCTGAAAAAGATAGTCAAAAAATTGCCGTTGAAGTTAAAATTTTTTGTTGGTAAATCTGCTATAGATGATTTAGATAAAGCGTTAGGTCAATATATTCTTTACTATGATTTATTAGTAAGAACACAACCAGAAATAACTTTATATTTAGCTATTCATCAAGAAACTTATGTTGACGTTTTTGAAGACCCCATTGGTCAAGTTTTATTAGAAAATCAACGACTTAAATTATTAGTTTTCGATTAACTTCAGGAAGTAATATTAAAATGGATAACTTAGACAATTTGAGAACAGTTATTATTGAATCTCTGGGTTATTATGCTAATTTATTTTATGCAACAGGTGAAGTGAACAGGTTACTAATTGTTGATCAAGATTCTGATAATTATCTCATTCTTTTAGAGGGATGGGAAAATAGAGAAAGAGTACATGGTTGTTTAGTTCATTTGCAAATTATAGATCATAAAATCTGGATACAAAGAGATGGAATAGAGGATGGTATTGCTACGGACTTAATGGAAGCTGGCATTCCTAAAGAGCAAATTGTTCTGGCATTTAAACCGGAACATATTCGTCCTTATACTGAATTTGCAGTTAAATAGTAGTCCATATTACTAATGTGGAGCGATCGCCAATCATTCACACAGTAAGTTGGGTTTTGCTCCGCTTAAACTCAACAGTTAAGCACCCCAAATAGTAAGATTTTTTGTCGTTTTTTACCGCCATTCTCTAATGTTCTAATTAAGTCAACCTCTTATCACTTTTTCCTATATTTCTAATGCTAGTACTTTGCTAATCAACTAAAGCATGAATCAGAATATCTGTGAGAGATTTTTGCTTAATTTCATACCAAAACTTCGTGTCAACAATATCACATTTTGCACCAGCTTTAACGAGATGATCGTCTAGGAAAGTCAAACATTCTTTTGTCTCTGGATCTTCACCAATTTGTAAAAAACTAATTCCTAGTTCATAACTATTTTCTGTACCTGGAATTAGGTCGATTTTTTCAGTAGCATTAATAATTAAATTTACCAAAGCTTCTTGTTCATCAGAAATTTTATCTACTAATACTAGAATAATATCCCCATTTTTAGTTTTCTTTGCATCTCGGCGTTGAAAATAGTCATCCAGAGCATCTTCTAGACTACTTACTACATCTATTATTTCTGGAGGATTTTTTAGCTGAAATAGTTGAGCTAATTTTACTACTTCTGTGTTTGTATGCTTGATAAAAGGACTAGAAGCAAGGTAAACAGTAATTCCATCATCATCTAATGATTGACAATGCTTGGCTAAATCAATGATTTTTATTTGTGCTGCAATCCAATCTTCATAATACACATTAGAAGCAGACCAGCTTTCAAAACTTCGAGCAAAAATAAATGTGTAGTCTCGATTTTTTAGTAATGAAAGATTATCAGACATAAACTTTTACCTAGAATTTTAGTTGGGAGCAATATAGTTTTTTGCACTTATAATCAAAATAGTAACAACTCAAATAAGTGTATGTCCATTAAATTAATATGAAATTATATCATGTCCGGATAATAGCGTGATCAAAAAACTATTCTTCTTTCTTCTTCTTTCTTCTTCTTTATTTCCTCCTGACTCCTGACTCCTAACTCCTTATGCAAACCCTAAATAGGTATTAATGCTGTGACTGCATAGCGATTTGGAGATAAATATTTTTTAGCTAAATTGAGTAATTCTTGTGGTTGAAATGCTGCTATTTTTTCTGGATAACTAATTGCTAACTCTGGATTTGCTATAGTAAAATAATAACCATAAAGACCTGCTAGCTGTCCTGGACTTTCAATGGAAAACACATAATCATTACATAATAAACGCTGACACCTAGCTAATTCTACCTCTGAAATCTCTTGATTTAATAACTCATAAAGCTGATCGCCAATTCGTGCTTCTACTTCTGGAATATCTTTCGGTTCTAGCATGGCGCTAATTGTAAATAAACTTGAGTCTTGCTGCAAAGAGAAACTGCTAACAATTCCTTGCACTAAACCTAAATCTTCGCGCAATTCTCGAACCAATCTAGAATTTCTACCATCGGCTAATAATATTGACAGTAAATCCAATCCATAAGCATCATCTACCTGTTCGACTCCAGGTCCTAACCAAGCCATTGTTAGACGACCTTGTTCTAATCTTGGCAAACATATTTCCTGGCGACGAACTTCAGTTATTAACGGCTCTGCTGCTATCTCGACTCGCGGACAATGAGAAGATTTTTCGGGAAAATTGGCAAAAGCTGCATTGACTAATTCTATTACCTGGGTTTCCTCTACTCTCCCAATAACTACCACTGCCATATTCTCTGGTTGATAGTAATAATTGTGAAAACAACGCATTTCATCAACTTCTCGCTCTCTCAGAAGTTCTGCCGTACCCATAACTGAACGTCGGTAGGGATGATATTTGTAAACATTCTCCATCAATGCTTGAAAACCTATCGAATCAACACAGTCTTCTGATTGACGAATTTCTTCTAATACCACTTCCCGCTCTCTAGCAAATTCTGATTCTGGTATGGAGGCACGCAACAATAATTCTGCCAATGGATGTACTACTTCTTCTACATATTGGGCAGCAGTTGTAATAAAAAAATGAGCATAGTCGTGACTTGTAGCAGCATTTGCTATTCCGCCACGATTTTCAATTATTTGATCAAAGATTCCAGGACCTAATTTTTCTGTTCCCTTAAAAATCATGTGTTCTAGGAAGTGAGCCATACCTGACCATTTATCGGGTTCCTCCCTAGCACCTGCTCTTACCCACACATCTATCACCACTGCTGGAGTGACTGAAATATATTGATGAATAATTGTTAGACCATTATCCAGCTTGAAAACGTTAGCTGGAAAATTAGGAGTAGAAATTACTACAGACAATTCTTTTAATAATTAAATTTGGGCTGAAATTTTATTTGCATTGAATTTTAAAATTATATAACTTTTGTATAAGATGATTTGTAATATTTAATACAATTGAATTTTAACCGTAAGTAGTATGCACCCTACAAATTTTGCAGAAAATTAGGTGTGTCAGTTCACTACTGGAGTACTTGATTGGTTGGTTTTGGTTTTCTCTTAGGAGCACAGAGCGATCGCCCTGTTTCTTCTTTCTTTGATTATGGTGCGTTACATTTCATTAATGCACCCTACTGGACTTAATTATTCGGTAAAATATATTTATATTAATTAAATTTATGAAATAGTCTCAAATATATTTGGAATTTAAACTGATTTTTGCCAAAAAAGTTGAAATGAGCTATTTAGGGGAAAAAATGGGGGAATTTGGGCTGCGATAGCACAGCTAAACGTAGTTATCGCTTCTCGTTGGCCATTTTTTCAAAGTATTGATACGTAAGAAATACAGGGTAGTTGCTTGTCAAGAAATTTTCGTGTATTTTTGAGGTAAGTGATTCGCTCTGCGTAGGTGCTTATTAAAATGAAAAGAGGATTAGTGAGTGGGAGTGCGATCGCGTAGCTGAAAAAAGTAAAGTGCGGGGAGGGTGGGAAGACAGGGAAAGTAGGAGGAATAATGGTTCTTTGATTTTTATGCCCCCCTCACCCCAAAATTCTCACTTTTAAAGGGTAAGTGAATTGAAACAGGCGTACTTTTTGGGGTCGAAAAAAGTGCCTGGTATCACGTCTAATATCATGTTCGGTTGAATACTTATAATATCTGTGGACCAAAGGCAGAAGGCAGAGGGCAGAGGGCAGAAGGGAAAGAGCAAGGTTAGAAGGCAGAAGGTTTATTATAACTGATTATCCGCAATTCGTAGCTCCCCCGGAGGGGAACATGATATAAAACGCTCAAAAAGGAGCGTATTTTAGGCGCATAGTTGGGCAGAACAATCTTAGGAAAATTCTTACTCCTACCTCCTGGCTCATTCCCATTTCTCCTGTCTTCCCCTCCTGGGAGGGGGAGGGGCGAGGGGTGGGTTGTCTCCTACCCCTACTAAAAGACTAGTGAAGCGCAAACCCTAATTATCCGGACATGATATAACAGGTCAAAAAAACAAAAGCGTAGTCAAATTTCCCAAAATGATTGACTACGCTAAAAATTTAATTTTATAGTTCTATCTCAGTTTCCACCCTGAGTTTTGTTGCTATCTAAATATCTAGATTTATCTCGATATTTATAGACGAATATTACCAATATTAACACCAGGTACATTAGCACCACCAAAAGTGCTGATAAATACTGGTTCATTAGGACCAGGAACAGTTTGAGTAAAGATTGCTGCCTGCTCTGGGTTTAGGTCTTGCCGAACTGTATAACTAGCATCTGCTAAGTTTGAGAAACCGTAGTTACCGTTGGCATCAGTAGCAACGAATATTTCATCAGCATCTCGAACAGAGTTGTTGTTTTGGTCGAAGTAAATAACAACACCGCCAATACCAGGTTCGCCAGCATCTAGGAAACCATTACCATTCAGGTCTTCAAAAGTTATCCCACTAATGCTACCAGTACCACTAGGTGGTATGGGTGGTTGAGGTGGTATAACTGGTGGGTTAGCACTGTTGCCAAAGTTGACAAAGTTAGCATCATCACCTGCAAACAGAGTTAGAGTTGGGTCTTGGTTAGTTTGGAATAGACCTGGTGGAGGAATTTGCAGGACTGTATAGGTACCAGGAGGTAAACCATCGAAGTCGTATACACCCAGTGAATCAGTAATCGCAGTACGTTCCTCATTGTCTAGAATTGAGTTATCGTTGCGATCGAGGAATACTGTAGTACCAGGAATACCATTCTCTCCTGGATCTAACAGACCATCACCGTTGATATCATTGAAAACAATACCACCAATACTAACAACAGGAAGAACAGCTTTTGGTAACCCTGTTGGGTCGTTGGCAAAATTAACAAAGTCAGCGTTATCCCCTTCTATCAAAGTGATTATCACTGGTTCTGGAGTAGTAGAGTCGGTAAAACCAGGAAATGGTTCCTGACGAATTACAAAAGTTCCTGGAGATACATTGGGGATATCATAGAGACCAAATTGATTGGTAAGTGCAAATCTTTCGCCATCATCTCGTTCCCCATTATCGTTGGCATCTATATAGATAACAGCATCAGGTAGTTGAGGTTCACCTGCATCTGCTAAACCATCTCCGTTTTCATCTATGAATGCAATACCTGAAATATTAGCAAGACCAGGAGGAGGAATTATCGGAGACTGGCCAAAGTCAATTTCCAGATTGGAATTTTCAAACTCATCAACAGTAATTGTGAGGTCTGTTAGAGTAGTAGAAGTAAAGTTGTCCGGATTTGGAATCAGACGTAGTGTGTAAGTACCTGGTAACAAACCAACAATTGCATATTCTCCATCTGTGTTTGTAAAGGTATTAGGTTCAATATCGTCATTATCAAGAATGCCATTTTCATTGATATCGACATAGATACGGAAACCAGGAACACCCCTTTCTACAAATTCGTCAGGGTCAAGGATGCCATTACCGTTAGTATCGTTAAAGTCTTGGATACCGTTACTGTTAAAGTCTTCAAAAACAATTCCAGTAATTAAGGTTTCTGGTTGGTTTCCAAAGTTGTAAACAACACTACCGTCAGCTGATACAAATGCTGGTGGAGTAGTTTGAATGAACCCTGTGCGATCAAGAATTTGTAGAAGCGGAAATGAGCCTGATACATCAGATGTATCTAGACCATAAGTACCACCTGGACCACTAATTTGATTTGGTTCAAAGCCTTGTATCTGTCCATCTGTGTGCACATCTAGGAACACCTCAACACCAGGCAAACCTACTTCCCCTTTTAGAGGTTCAAATAGTCCGTTACCATTGTTGTCAGCAAATACAATACCACTAACAGTATCTTCATCTGGTGATGTGACGTTAACACCAACGTCAACATCATTTAGACTCTGACCGAGAGGAAGATTAATTGGAGTGGGTGAGATATTGGGATCTGGTAGTACCTGACCAACAGTAACACTAATAATGGGATTACTGCTAGTTAGGAATAAGTTTTCTTGCAGAACAACATCAACTGTGTAATTCCCTGGGGTTAAACCATTAAAGACATAACGACCATCAGGATCGGTGAAAGTTTCAGGTTCACTTATATCAAGGTTTCCGTCACCGTCTAGGTCTTCGCCATCATCCAGTACACCGTTAAGGTTGAGGTCTTCACTGCTATCTAGGTTTCCGTCACCGTCTAGATCTAGGAAAACTTGAGCAGTTGGAATACCTGCTTCCCCAGGATCTTGAAAACCACTGTTGTTACTATCAGTGAAGATTACACCACTAATGCTGGTGTTGGGGTCAAAAATACTACTATCACCGAAGTTATAAACGACAGTCTGACCAGGAACAACAGGAACAATAGGAGTAGGAGTAGTGTTAACAAAACCAGCAGGTGGTGTTTCTCGTACTCTGTAGTTACCTGGTGGCAAGGTAAACCGATATTCCCCGTGAGCATCTGTAAGCGTAAATGGTTCATTAGCTTCCGCTAAACCATTATTATTGAGGTCTACAAAGATTTCGACACCTATAAGTCTTGGTTCATCCGTGTCTGCTAAACCATCACCATTGCGGTCGTCAAATTTAACACCAGTAATTGTACCCGTGCTATCAGTATTTACAATTGGGGTAGGAGTTGGAGTTGGAGGAGGGGTAGGAATTGGAGTTGGAGGATCGGGAATTATTTGTACATCAGGTTGGTTTCCAATATTCACGAAGTCAACGTCGTCACCCCCAACTATGGTAATTACTGGATCGGGAGTAATTTGTATAAAGCCTGGTTGTTGAACTTCCCTGACTACATAAGTATTAGGTGGTAAACCTTCAAAGCTATAGCTACCATCTACGTTTGTAATAGATGTAGGTTCATCGGGATCTAGAACTTGGTTATTATTGGTATCTAGGTAAATAGTGAATCCACCAAGACCAGGTTCATCTGGATCTACTATATTGTTGCCATTATTGTCACTAAATTTAGTACCAGCGATTCTGCCTGTTAATGTAACTTGACTACTAATTCTGGTAGCTTCTGTTGTAGCAGTATCAGTATCAGTGGTTACTTCTGCTGTGGCAGTGCCAGCATCAGTGGTTACTTCTGTTGTAGCAGTGTCAGCATCAGTAGTTTCCTCTGCAACAGTGCCAGCATCAGTGGTTACTTCTGTTGTAGCAGTATCAGTATCAGTAGTTTCCTCTGCAACAGTGCCAGCATCAGTGGTTACTTCTGTTGTAGCAGTGTCAGCATCAGTAGTTTCCTCTGGTGCTGGTTCTGGAACTGGTTCTGGAACTGGTTCTGGAACTGGTTCTGGAACTGGTTCTGGAACTGGAACTGGATCTACAATTACAGCATTACCAACATTCAAGATAATGGGAGCATCACCTTGCAAAACGTTAATAGGTGCATTCAGAGTAATTTCTTGATCTGGAGTAGTTTGCACAAAACCTGGTTGGGGTATTTCTCGCAGAAAGTAAGTTCCTACAGGAGGATTAGTAAAGCTAAAGTCACCAGCAACATTTGATATTGCAGCAGGTTCTGTAGGGTCTAGTATATTGTTGCCGTTTTGGTCTAAGTAGAGAGTGAAGTTAGCTAAACCAGGTTCTCCTGGATCTAGAACTCCATTGGAATTAAAATCGTTGAACTTATTCCCAATTAAGTCACCCTGAAGTAAAGGGGTGTCAGGAGCAGTACCAATATTTACGAAGTTAGAATCGTCCCCACTAGTGACAATAATAACTGGATCTGGTGTTGTTTGAGTAAATCCTGGTTGAGGTACTACTCTGACAACATAAGTATCTGGTGGTAAAGTATTAAAGCTGTACTCACCTTCATTGTTAGTAATTCTGAATGGTTCTTCTGGATCAAAGATCCCATTTTCGTTGAGGTCTAGATATACAGTAGAGTTTGATAAACCTACATCTCCTGGGTCAATAGCACCATTGCTATTGTTATCTACAAAATTGACACCGGCAATTACATTTCTTTCAGCATTACCAAAGTTGATGCCCAATAAAGTTTCTCCATCAGGTACATCAACAGTCTGAGAATCAGTTGTCAGATTGAATCCTATTTGTTGCTCTGCCTCCCGAATAGTCAGGCGAGTTGCTGGAAGATTAGGTAAGAAGTAAACACCATTAGTATCAGTGATATCAAATGGTTCACCCACATCTAGAATGTGATTACTATTGAGATCTGCATAGATAGTAAAGTTTGGTATTCCAGGCTCGTCAGGATCTAAAATACCATTAGCATTAAGATCGAGATATTTCGCTCCTTCAACATTACCAGTCCCGCTAGGAGTAACTATACCAATATCTAGAGCTATATTTGGTTGTTCTTCTTCTAGACCAGTAATTATAATTACTGAATTAGGAGTTGTTCTTGCTTCGTCTAGTTCCCTGATAACGTCAATGTTGTATTGGCCAGGGAATACGTCTACATATGAATAAAAACCAAATTCATCTGTAAAAGTACTGGCTTCCCCCTCCTCTAAAATGCCATTTCGGTTGGCATCAAGGAATACTTGGCTGTTAGAAATTCCTGGTTCCCCAGAGTCACGGACACCATTAATATTTAAGTCTTCAAATAATACACCACTAATATTACCTCTACCTGGTCCTGTCACTGGAGTGGGAACTGGAGTAGGTTCTGGAGTGGGAACTGGAGTGGGAGTTGGTGTTGGGCTACCTATGCCACTACCAAGAGCTATCCTGCTCTCTCTGACCATACTTCCACCGACTATGCTCACTGGTACTGGCAGTGGTGTAGTTGAAACAGTGCCACTGGGTGGAACCTGTCTGACAAAATATTCACCATCTACTAATCCCAAAAAGTTGTAGACACCATCTGAACGACTAATGTTAGATAATTCATTGGGGTCTTGAATACCGTTGTTATTCTGATCTAAATAGACTGTAACACCAGGTATTGCTTGATCTTCTGTATCAAAAATTCCATCCCCATCTATGTCATTAAATGTGACACCTACTATATTACCGCTCCCGCCAAGTTGGGAGCTGTTTCTCATACCATCATTCACGTTCTAACTCCTCCACCGTAAATTTATGCTATTGACACTCCCAGCGTTAAATCGCTTGATTATAACGGGGGATTCTTGCTTCACAAACTCTTAACTAGATAACAAATCAAACAAGTTGAGCTGTACCCCTGCCAGACCGTCTCCACAAGCTTTTCTTGCTCCGTCTTTACGCTGAGGAAACCTCAGCGCAGGCGGTGCGCTTTTATTGAACGGTGTGCCCCACCGCTATTAACCCTTTACTAATTCGCTACCACTCAATTAATTTACAACTTTGAAATTCATCTCATCGCTAAATCTCGCGATTATAGCAGGAGTTCTCTTTCAAGATTTTTTGATAGCGATTTGTATTTAACTAATGGCTAAAAACCACTACACCAATAATACAGATATACCTTAAATCAATATAATGCTTATCACCCAATAACGAGTAAAGCTAAAGCGCGGACGCTGAGGATTATATCAGGTTGACAAGAATGTGACAATTAGATTAGAAAATAGACTAGAATACTTTATTTTTGAGCCCATAAACAAAATTTAATTATTGAATCTTTTAGTAATATTAAGCACCCACCTAATCAAAAAATAGGGGGGTGCTATGGTGTCGGGACGTTATTAATCTATGACAAGTTCCAATTCCAGAAAAATTTTCTCCTATTTCCTGAAACCTTAAGAAAATAGATAGAAATTGACTTGAATGTAAATATCAAATCAAGCTAATTTTCTCTGTTTAATGTTTTTTTACCAATTGTCTAAAGGCTATTATTACTAATACTACTTAGGTCAAAAGGTCAAAGTTTCAACCTAAAATTTAGTAGGCATCTTGTAATTCATAGAATTCTGGAGAAATATAATCTTTACGCAATGGCCAACCCACCCAATCTTCAGACATCAAAATGCGTTTGAGATTAGGATGTCCTTCATAGATAATCCCATACATATCATAGGATTCCCGCTCTTGAAAATCAGCCGATTTCCAGATCCAATAAACGGAAGGAAGTCTAGGATCGTCTCTGGGCACAAATACCTTTAAACGTAATTCTTCTGGTTGGTCTACATCGTCCTTGACCTTAACTAAGTGATAAACACTTACCAAGTCTTGTCCAGGACCTGCATCATAAGCACATTGACATTGTAGATAGTTAAACCCATAAGCGTATAAAGCTGTAGCTAAGGGAATTAAAAATTCTCTGTCAACTTTGATCATTTCTACCCCCAGATGATCTGGTTCTAGAAACTCATGCTCAAAGCCATTTTCTGTCAGCCATTTTGAAGTTTGACCTGCTTCAACTATTGGAGCTTCTGATTCAGCCACGATTTACCTCCTCTTTTTGTGCAGCTTGCAGTGCAGGTGGTATAGGCATACCTATTGCTTCTGTCAATTCTTTTGGTGGTGTTTCACGGTCTGATGTCTTGAGATACTTACCATTCAGAATTGGTTCAACCACTTTCATATTGTGTTTAACAGTGTAGTAGCGATGTACCTGCTGCAGTTGAGCACGTTCTTGCAAAGATTCATTAGCAACTTTTTTTCTCAGCTTAATGACAGCATCAATAATTGCTTCTGGACGTGGTGGACAACCAGGAATGTAAACATCTACTGGGATTAATTTATCTACCCCACGAACTGCTGTAGGTGAATCCATACTAAACATCCCGCCAGTAATTGTACAAGCACCCATAGCAATTACATATTTAGGTTCTGGCATCTGCTCATAAAGACGCACCAAGACTGGGGCATACTTCATGGTAATTGTACCTGCAGTAATTAGTAAGTCTGCTTGCCGAGGGCTAGACCGTGGCACTAAGCCAAAGCGGTCAAAGTCAAATCTAGAGCCGATCAGAGCTGCAAATTCAATGAAGCAGCAGGCTGTACCATACAGTAGAGGCCACAAGCTAGAAAGTCGTGCCCAGTTGTAAAGGTCATCAACTGTAGTTAACACAACATTCTCTGAAAGTTCTTGAGTAACCTGGGGAGATTGCTCAATAGGATTTATAATGTTTTGGTTTTGATTAGGACTTAAGACCATTCCAAAGCTCCTTTACGCCATGCGTAGACTAAAGCAACAACTAATATTGTGATGAAAATTAGGGCTTCTATAAATGCTAGAAGTCCCAATTGATGAAAGGCCACTGCCCAAGGATATAAAAATACTGTTTCTACATCAAAGATGACAAAGACCAGGGCGAACATATAATAACGGATATTGAATTGTATCCAAGCTCCACCAATTGGTTCTACACCCGATTCATAAGTAGTTCGTCGCTCTGGGCCACGAGTTTTAGGCCGCAGTAGTTTAGATGCAGTTAAGGCAATAACTGGAACTAGGCTGCTAATTAGTAGGAAGCCTAGAAAATATTCGTAACCACTAAGAGTAAACACAATTAACCTACATTTCCTAAGTAACTAGGACTTTTATCTGTGAACATTTTGACACTTTCTAGTTAAGTTAAAGATTATAACGAGAGATTATTTTTTTAGCGATTGTTACGATTGTGCTGTTTAACCCTCATCAGACTAGAGCCACAAGCTTTTGTCACTCTAATTTTTAACTCAAAAGTCACAACAAAAAGGCTAAAAGTAGCTGTATCAAGTTGGGTATTAATCATTTGTCAATACTCATCTCCTCGAATTACACCAATTCTGTAATAATAATTAAAGATGTTCTCATAATTGCTATTCAATCTTTTGGAACTATGAGCGAGCAAGTCACTGAGGCCACAGAGGAACAGGATCGGTATGAATGTCGAGCCTGTGGATATATATATGAACCGAAGAAGGGAAGTTCTACTGGTAATATTCCGCCCGGAACTGCTTTTTCAGATTTACCCCCTGGTTGGCGCTGTCCTGTTTGTGCAGCAACTAAGGTTCAATTTGTGAATGTTGGACCAGCTGAAGGTCCTTCCGGATTCAAAGAAAACCTTGGATATGGTTTTGGTGTTAATACACTCACACCAAGCCAGAAAAATATTCTAATTTTCGGCGCTTTAGCCGCAGGATTTTTGTTTTTCTTGAGCTTATATGGTTTACGATAAGATGGCCTAAAGGCTTATTAATGATTTAATGTGATGCACTCAATAGTAAAGTCCTGGAAACAAATTTTCATAATACTAGCAGCAGTTATACTTTGTAGTGGCTGCAAAAATGCCTTTTTACCTGGAATAGGTTACAATCCCTGGGAAGTAGTTCAACTACCAACTGAGGCTAAGTTATTTGATATCGGATTTACAGGTAATCTTGACCATGGTTGGATTGTTGGTGGTAATGCTACTCTCTTAGAGACTACTGATGGTGGTAAAACTTGGCAACCTAAAAGTATTGATATAGAAGAAAGAGTTCGCTTGACTTCAGTGAGTTTTAATGGTAAGGAAGGGTGGATTTTAGGACAGCCTTCTTTACTTCTACACACGGATGATGAAGGAGAGTCTTGGAATCAGATTCCTCTAAGTTCTAAATTGCCAGGTGCCCCTAATACTATTATTGCTCTTGGGCCTAATTCTGCTGAGATGACTACTGATGTGGGAGCTATCTATCGCACAGAAGATGTTGGCCAACATTGGCGCGCTCAAGTAGAGGATGCTGTGGGAGTAGTGAGAAATATTTCCCGTTCTCCTGATGGTAACTATATTGCTGTTTCGGCAAAGGGTAATTTTTACTCTAGTTGGGAACCAGGCCAAAGAGCTTGGACTCCTCATAATCGTCAAGACTCTCGCCGTTTGGAAAATATGGGGTTCACTGATGATGGTCGTTTATGGCTATTAGCACGAGGAGGCCAACTGCGGTTTAGCGATCCAGAAAATCCTGAAGAGTGGGGAGAAGCTATTACTCCAGAATATGCCACAAGTTGGGGTTTATTAGATTTGGCTTATCGAACTCCTGATGAAATTTGGGTCTCTGGTGGTAGTGGTAATTTACTTCGCAGTGTTGATGGCGGTCAGACTTGGGAAAAAGACCGTGATGTAGAGAATGTTCCAGAAAATTTCTACAAAATTGTTTTTATTAACCAAGAAAAAGGTTTTATTCTTGGTCAAAGAGGAACTGTGTTGAAATACAATGGTTCAGCAGTTTCAGAAGCAGCTTGAAACTCAATACAATATGCGGTCAGACCCCGCGACGACGCCAGTCGCAAGGGAACGCTACCAAGAGATCAGAGAAAAATTCTTCCTCATAATTTTAATTGAGTAGTATCACTCAGGTGG
>NZ_JAAHGK010000320.1:0-6389 GCF_010672505.1 Okeania sp. SIO2B9
GTTCCTGTTTTACCTGAACAAAGATATTTACAATACCTCGCAGGTAGTAAAAATCTTACAGGATTATGGGTAGCCCCTCTGTTAGAACGTTATGGGAATACAACAATCGATTTTTTACAACAATTGCCTTGGAAACGTTACAAGACAATAGAAGAAATTTTACAACCACAAGAAGTTACTGTTTAAATCTCTGACATTAAAAATGCAAGTAATCAATTTTATTCATCAACTTAAGTTAGAAGATATTCCAGAAGCAATCCAACGAGAAGGAATTCGTAGCTTAATTGATACTTTGGGAGCGGCAATAATTGGTCACAACACCAAACTTTCCCACATTGTGAATGAATATGTAGTGGCGACTTATGGTGGTAAAGGCGGGTTTTTATGGCTTGATGGTAGGGAAGTATCTCTACCTGCGGCAGTATTTGCTAATGGGATGACTACCGATGCTATGGGTATTTATGGAGGACATCCCCTCGCTAGGGGTACAGCTGGGGCTACTTTATTAGCTACTTTATTAACTACAGTTACCCCCAATGCTACAGGAAAGGAACTTTTGAAATCATGGATTATGGGCTTTGAAATAGCTTTCAGAGCAGGAATAGCTTTAAATAAGAGAGATAGTAGTAAAGCTCATACCGCTTGTACTTGGAATATTATAGGTAGTGCGGCGATCGCATCTCGTCTGTTATCATTGAGTCCCTCTCAAACGGAACACGCTCTTGGTATAGCTGAATATGTAGCCCCTGTTGCACCCATTCCCAAAACCGTTGGTTATCCCACTATGGTGAGAACTGGTGCTGGTTGGGCAGCAATGGAAGGGGTTACCTCTGCATTGTTAGCTAGACAAGGTTTTACAGGAGCGCCCACTTTCAATATCGAGGAAAAAGAAGTAGCCGATATTTGGGATGATTTAGGACAACATTGGCAATTATCTAAATCTTATTACAAACCTTATACCGTTTGTCGGTGGATGCAAGCAGGTATGGATGCGGCATTAGTACTTAGAGATAATCTGAAAGAAGATTTTAAAAGTATTACGTCTATCAAAGTTCATTCTTTTGCTGTGGCAACCAAGGAAAGAAATATGCCTATGCCCAAAAATACCGAGGAAGCTCAGTTTAACCTCAAATTTGCAGTGGCGGCTATACTCGTTTATGGTGAATTAGGCAGAGCAACAACATTTGAAGCCGCATTTAAAAGTGATATTGTTGCTCATTTGTATGATTGTATAGAGACTATTGAAGAAGAAAAATTTACCAGTATTTATCCCAATCAGCGATTTGCAAGGGTAATTATCAAAACATACAGTGGAATGACTTATGATTCTGGTGATATTGAGGAAAAATGGGCATCAACTGAGCCACCCACGGATGAAGAATTAAAAGAAAAGTTTCGAGCTTTAACCAAAGGTGAGTTGTCAGAAAAACGAGCAACTGATTTGGAGGAAATGGTTTGGAATTGCATAAGTTTATCAAATGTAAGCAGTCTGCTTGAATTGATGAATCAACCTTCTTGAGACAAGAATAATCTAGAATTATCTTTAATAAAGGAAATCAAAATAAACATGAAAAATTTAGTTTCATCTACCGCACTTAAATCCTCTCAAGTCCCCGTAAAATTGTCAAATCGTTCCTTTCTTCCGGGTTCAGATCATCCATCCATGCCATCTCATATTTCCAAAAATCCGACAGAAACATTTCCTTTAGTTTTACAACCAATATCTAATTCTTCTGCTAAAAATATTTCTATAAAAGAATGGGTAAAAGAAACAGAATTTTGGATTGAAGAGGTTTTGCATAAGTATGGAGCTATATTTAATAGCTCATATCCGCCAAAAAATATGGCTAAGTGCTGTTTCAATTCAATGGCAAAAAGGAGATGTATTAATCTTAGATAATCTCTTAGTCCAACATGGAAGGATGTCTTTTGAAGGACCACGTCAAATGTTTGTGAGTATATTGAAATAAAGAGAGTTGCAGACGAATTTAAAAAGAGACAGATGGAATAATGAGATAGATGTCATTGTGATCGGTAGTGGTTTTGCCGGTTTAGCCACCGCCATTTCTGCTAGAGAAGTAGGAGCATCCGTAATGGTTTTAGAAAAGCAAAATCATTGCGGTGGTAATTCTTTATTTAGTGATGGAGTTTTAGCAATAGTTAATCAAAATTTGCAAGGTGAAAATGGATTAATTGATTCTCCTGATTTACTCAGGCAAGATATGTTAAATGCAGGACGTGGTTATTGCGATGAAAAGCTAGTAAATATCTTGGCTAATCAAGCAAATGAGGTTTTTCAATGGCTCGTTGAAGAGATTGGATGTTGTTTTCAAGATCGTGTAGATCAGTTTGGTGGGCATTCAATGCCTCGTAGTTATACACCTTGTGATGACTCTGGCAAGGGAATTATTAAACCCATGTTGGCTAAATTCAAAAGCTTAGATGGTAAGATTAAGCCTAATACAAGTTTTAGAGAATTCCTTACCAATGAAAAGAATGAAATCATTGGTGTGGTTATTCAGTCTGTTCAAAAAAATTCAACACTTCCTCTAGAATATATTAAAGTCCGAAAAGGAGTTGTCTTAGCTACTGGTGGTTTTTCGGGGGATATTTCATTCAGAATCAAATATGATCAGCGTCTCAATGCTGAAGTTGATCATACGAATATACCTAACACTACTGCCCAAGGAATGTTACAAGCCGTAGCACTAGATGCTCAAACAGTCAATTTAAACTATATTCAACTTGCCCCTTGGACTTCGCCTGACGAGAAATCTTATGGTACAGCTCCAATTTTTGCGAGTTACGCTGTATTCCAATATGGATTTATGGTTGATGTAGCCACAGGTAAACGATTTGTTAATGAATTAGCAGATAGAAAAACCTGTACAGATGCCATGTTTGAACTCTCACAGCCAAGTGTTGGTATTGCAGATGCCCAAGGAGTCGAATTAGCTGGAAAAAGTATTAAAAGTGCTTTGAGGCGTGGTGTTGTGAAAAAATTTGAGACTTTAGAGACTTTAGCTGAGGCATATAACATCCCTGTTAAGACTTTATGTGAAACACTACTTGAATACAATACTTATGTTGAGACTCAGTGTGATGTGGCATTGGGCAAACCTATTCTTGAAGGTAGCAAACCATTAAAACCTCCATTTTATGGCGTACGTTTATACCCAAAGGTTCATCATACAATGGGTGGACTCAAAATTAATGCAGATGCACAGGTGCTTAATTCAAAGGAGAAACCAATTAAGGGTTTATATGCGGCTGGAGAAGTAACAGGTGGTGTTCATGGTGCTTGTAGATTAAGTACCTTAGCCATAACAGACTGCCTTGTATTTGGTCGTATAGCTGGCCGGAATGTTGCAAAGCAGTAAAGTTATACTTTATAATTGGTATTGCTGAATCAAGGTATGAAAATCAAAACTGAAGAATCTCAAATATTTGTCATTAATATAGTTTAGCAATCGCCAAAAAATACAAATCATACCAACGCATCAGCAACGCCTAAAGTTCTATGGGTAAATATAATTTAACTTTTTAAACAATGGCTCAAACAACAGTAAAAACAAATCAAGAAATTAAAAGTATTCGTCCTCTCACTGATGAGGAAGTTACTCGTTTTCATAAAGATGGTTTTATCATCATCAGAAATATGTTCTCTGCACAAGAGCTTAAACCTCTTCAAGAAGCCCTGAAAAAAGATCCTACTATGGGAAATTCACAAACAGCCGTAATATATGAGGACGGCAAGAGTTGGAAAGTTTCAGCTTGGACAGACTTAGGGGAAACTTTTTTGGGCATTATGCCTCGTACAGCAAGAATTGTTGATGCTATTGAGTTACTATTAGAAGAAGAATGTTACCACTGGCACTCAAAAATTGTGATCAAGCAACCTGGTGATGGTAAAGTTGATTGGCACGCTGATTTCTCTGCATGGTATCAGGATGGATGCCTTTACCCTAATATGATTACTTGTTCTATTGCACTAGACAAGAATGATATTTCTAATGGTTGTTTGCAGATACTTCGTGGTTCCCACGTTATGGCTAGGCTAGATGATGTGACTAGAGGTAATTCTGTGGCTGGTGATCCGGTTCGTATGGAAAAAGCTTTTGAAAACCATGAATTGGTGTATTGTGAAATGGACGCTGGTGATGTTTTATTTTTTCATGCTAAAACGCTTCATGGTTCTGATGGCAACAATAGTCATGAAGTTCGTTCTTTAATACATTCAACTTTTAATGCACGATCTAATGAGCCTATTTTTCGTGAACGACAACAACATCACTTATATAAACCACTAACTAAATTACCAGACTCTGCACTAAAAGATGCTAATTGTTCAGCTTTTGATGATCAAATATTTCACGGAAAGGAAACTGACGGTAATAAAAGGAAAGGTATATTTCTAAGAAGATTGCCCCACAAAGAGTGAAAACTGCTTTACCGAAAAATTGTGGGTATGCGCCTCCCCTTTTCAGGGGATAATAAGCGGTCGTTTGCGCAGCATGACCTAGGATGGGATGGCGAGGTCTCCTCGCCATATCCAATGGACTCCTGTGAAGAAAAAATTTTCATGAATTTGTCAATCCTCTTCAATTCATGGAGAGGTAATTATTCATTATTCATTATTCATTGTTGAATGATGACTTTTCTCGGAAATGGTACTAATATCAATAACAATGTTAGGCTAGGGCAATTATTTTACAGAAAAAAAGTTATTAAAATAAAAGGTTTTCCACGAGACAAAAAAGCGAGTGCGTAATTCTGAGGTTTCCTCAGAATGTAAGACGCACTCAAGACAGTGAAATTATTTTGGGCTACTGTTACCGCCAACAGAACAGAATATATTGTTACTAATGATTTGAGCCAATCTTAAGAGCGATGATGTAGAATTTGAGTCACAAACCAGATGGAAAATAAAAGAGTTCCATAGAGAAATTAAGCAATTAACAGGACTTGAGCAGTGCCAATGTCGTAGGGCGAGAATTCAGAAAAACCATATTGCTTGTGGTATGTTGGTTTGGAACCATTTAAAAGAGTTAGCTGGAAAAATGGGGAAAACTATTTATCAACTGAAACATCAATTGTTATCTAAATATTTAGTATCTGAACTCAAATATCCTACAATTAAAATGACGGTGGTTTAAGTTTTTATGAATAGGAATAGAATCAGCAAAGCTGGGCGATAGCTATAATTTTGTAGGCGATCACTATATTTAGTATACGCTATATATAGTGTCTTTGCGTAAGTCCTGAATAAATAAAATTTAGCTAAAATTATTTATACTATTGTTTCATTGAGTAAATTATAATGACAACAACTCTAGGGACTCCTGATACTACCTTAGCAACTATTCAAGCTGCTTTACCTGTTGATCCACGACCTTATATTATAGCCGATCGCTCTGCCGGATTAATTGTAGTAGATGTACTTAATGGTTTTTGCACTGTTGGGTTTGGTCCCTTAGCACCCCAAGAACCTAACGAACAAATTGCTACAATGATTTCAGAAAGCGATCGCCTAGCGAGAACTTTTGTTGAACGAGGTTGGCCAGTTTTAGCATTTTTAGATACCCACGAACCAGGGAAACCAGAACCTCCTTATGCACCTCATTGCGAAAAGGGAACAGGAGAAGAAGAACTTGTCCCAGAACTGAAATGGTTACACGATAATCCCCTCGCAACATTAGTTCCCAAGGATTGTATTAATGGATTTATCGGTTCTATTGATGTTAATACTCAGCGTAATGTATTGTTAAACTGGATAAATGAATACAAACTGGAAGTCTTAGTTGTGGTAGGAATTTGCACCGATATCTGTGTGATGGATTTTGTTGTAACTATTCTGTCGGTTCGTAATCATGGTTTAGTGCCTACTTTAAAAGATGTGGCTGTATATGAAAAAGGTTGTGCTACCTTTGACCTCACAGCAGAAATGGCAGCAGAGCAAGGTTTACCAAAAACTGCTATTCATCCACAGAAAGTATCACACCATGTCGGATTATATAAAATGGCCGAACGCGGTGCATTTATTGCTTCTACTATTGAAATTTAGAGGCCGACCGACTGTTAAAAGTAGAATTTTCCGGTATTGAAAATAAGTTAGACACCTATACTGTGTTGATGATAAGCTTCAAAAATTACAGCAGTTTTCGAGTTGATCAGTTACAAAGTTTGATACTTTTAGGGAATAGGTAGCAGGGATCAAGGAATGAATAAAAATTATAGATTATTCATAAACTATACCGTAATTATTCGGTAAAAAATCACAAATATTTGTAGCAAATAAAGAAGTTTTCGAGTCTTGGAGGTAGAAAAAATTATGCTTTTAAAACACAGGGAATAGGGAATAAGAATTAGAGATAAACTTTAAATTATAC
>NZ_JAAHGK010000321.1:0-6383 GCF_010672505.1 Okeania sp. SIO2B9
TCTCCAAAAGAGGGAGTAGGGAGTACGAAGTAGGGGGAAAGAATTGATAAATAAGAGTGCGGTAATCTAAGCATTCAGCAGTCAGTCATCAGCTATCAGCTATCAGCTATTGCTTTTAATTTAGGATAAAAGCTTTATTAATTGTTTTACTACAAAAGTTGGCTTCCTTACCCTTAAAGTCAGTTGTTAATTGTCAGCATTCAGCAGTCAGCTATCAGCTTTATTAATTTTAGTTGACAATTTAAGCTTGCTGTTCTTGTGCTTCAATTCTTTGTTTAAAAATGTTGTAGAAGTTAAGCAAATGCTTGCTTCATTTATTAAAAAGCTGTTTGCGCAGCATTCCGTAGGAAGAGCTGACAGCTAATAGCTGAATGCTTACCTGATAACTGATAACTGAAATGACTACTCCCTAAAAGTTGACAATTATAAACTAGATATGTATGATTTGGGCGAGTAGTGAGTAAAGACTATGAAAAATATAGATTATTCTGTAGTTATTCCCATCTTCAACGAAGAAGAAATCATCCCTGAACTATGGCGACAGTTATTAGATGTTTTACAGCGACTTGATGGTAATAGCGAAGTAATTTTTATCAATGATGGTAGTGTAGATTCTTCCTTTGAACTGTTAAAAAAAATAACTCAGCAACACCTAGAAGTAAAAATTATTAACTTTTCTAGAAATTTTGGGCATCAATCTGCTTTGTCTGCGGGAATAGATCATGCTGATGGAAAAGCAGTTATTTTAATGGATGGAGATTTGCAAGATTCTCCAGAAGCAATTATTAGTTTTTCACGACTTTGGCAACAGGGATATGATGTGGTTTATGCTATTAGAAAAAATCGTAAAGAAAAATTGTTGAAACGATTAGCATTTAAAAGTTTTTATTACATTCAAAGAAAGTTGTCAGGAATTATCACTCCAATGGATGCAGGTATCTTTTCATTAATGGATAGAAAAGTCATCTTAACTCTACGACAAATGCCAGAACGCAACAAATATTTAAGTGGTTTAAGAGCCTATGCCGGATTTAAACAAATAGGTATTTCTGTAGAACGTGGTCCTCGATATAGAGGTGAGCCTAAAGTTTCAGTTTCTAAGTTATTTAAGCTTGCTTTTGATGGCATATTTTCTTTTTCAACAATTCCTTTGAAAATGGCAACTATTTTAGGCTTAGTATCTGCAATTTTCTCTTTTATTATAGGATTAATTGGTCTTTACTTTAAATTTGTTTTAGGGCAAGAATTTTTATCCTGGGCTTATGGTTTAACTACAACATTTTTTATGGGGGGAATACAACTGCTGTCTCTAGGAATTATTGGAGAATATATTGGTCGTATTTACGATGAAGTTAGGCAAAGACCGTACTATATTATTAGAGAAAAAATTGGCTTTGAGAAAATAAGTTCAGATGAAAGTTAAAAATTTTAACAGTGGGTTGAACAAGAATATTTAAGTTATCTACTAAAAACTGTGGTACACAATTTTTCAGTATCTGGATAACAATTTATATTCAATTTTATTTATAAAATATTTTTTTCACTCAGCAGATTAATTTTATAGAGTTGAAGAAGGTTTTTAGTTATAGTTTTTAGGTTAATACTTCAGTCTAATTTTAAACCAGGGTTGCACAACAAGTTTCTCTTCAATCTACCACCTAAAATCTAATACCAATTTCATTAGGACTTACGCATAACTACCACTTATGCCTAGGGGTTAACGGCCAACCCCTAAAAATGCTGTATAATTTCGTCTTTTGCGTAAGTCCTGTTCATAAAATATTGCTACATTCATGGAAGAGTAAGCAGGGATTAGGTAGGGATATTGCATGCAATGTCCCTAGGTCGCAGAGGAAAAGAAGTATATGAAAAAAGAGAAAAAAAATTAAATATTTACAATATCTGCGAACGATCAAATTTTATACTTAAGGCCAAAAATTATCTTTTTCTTTTGGGTTTAATACCCCGCCGTCTACGCGGTATTTACAATTGGTTGGGGTTTGAGTCCCCATTCTCTTTTTCCTTTTTCGGTCTTTCCTTCTTACTTCTTCAAAGATTAAGATCTAACTACCTTTTTCAAATTGGTATAAAACCTTTAGAGCGTAATGAGGATAATGACAACAGAAAAAAAATCCCCAATTAGCAAAAAAATCTTCAAGAATAATTTCCAACTTTTAAATTGGATAAGTATAGTTTTAGTTATACTTCCAGCAGTTGCAATGGGAATATTAATTCTGACCTACAGCGTTAATATGCCTTATTGGGACCAATGGAATCTTATGCCTCAGTTATTCATAAAAATTTCCCAAAATTCCTTGTCCTGGCAAGACTTGATTGCTCAACATAATGAAAGTAGAAAACTATTTCCACGACTAATATTTCTCGGACTGGCATATTTAACTAACTGGGATGTTAGATATGAAATGCTAGTAATATTTATCTTAGCTTGTCTAGTTTCTGTTAATATTTATCGCCTCAATCGATTAACCGTAAATGCTAATTTGTTGACAACTTCACTCATAGCTTTCTTGACAAATATCCTGATTTTTTCTCCAATTCAATATGATAACTGGTTTTGGGGAATCCAATTAGTAGTTTTGATGCCGATCGCTTGTATTACTACAGGAATTTCAGTTGTCTACTCCCACTTTCATACTAGATATAAATTTTTAATTTGTATGATGCTTTGCATCATTAGTACTTTTTCCTATTCTAATGGGATGATAGCTTGGATAATAATTTTACCTGTATTAATATTAGTTACGGCAAAATCAACATCAGATTTACTGAAACAAAAATGGTTATTCTTAAGCTGGATAGCAGTTTTTATCAGCAATATAATTATTTATTTTTATGATTATCAAAAGCCTGAAGTTAGCCCTAGTCTTATACCAGCATTTCGGCATCCAGAGCAAACTTTACAGTTTTTCTTAGCCTTTTTGGGTTCTCCTTTGGGTTCTGGTTTTGAAATATCTCCTCTTACTTCTTCGATATTTATTGGTGGAGTAGAAATAGGAATATTTTGCTGTTTATTTATTTACCTACTCAAACATATTAAAAATTACCATATTTTAGAGAGAACTATTGGTTGGATGATGATTGCTATCTACTCAATAATTAGTGCTTTAATTACTGCCGTTGGTAGAGTTGGTTTTGGAGTAGAAAGTGCTTTACCTTCAAGGTATACAACATTTTCTATTTATTTAATAATCGCTATTATACATTTATTACCAATAGTTTTGAGCCATATTTATAGTCAGATAAATCCGATAAAATTGCAAGTATGGCTCTATAAAGTTACAGTGGCGATCGCCATGACTGGATTGATGATTTTACACTATAAATCGTTTACTTATAGCGTGAAAGAAATTAAATCTAGCTATCAATTGCGTATGGAAGGAAAAACTTGTTTATCATTCATTAATATCATTGAAAATAAGTTTTGTATTGAAGAAAATATTTTAGGAAATTATGATCATGTTAAAGATTTAGTCAAGGGACTTAATTACTTAGGTATGTTAAAACCTAATTTAGTTGCCAGCAATAATATCGAAGCGATCGCTGCTGAAAAATCTCCAGATCAAACTTACGGATCGTTAGATGGAATTATACCTTTAAATAGTTGGTACTTTGTTAATGGTTGGGCATTTTTACCAGAGCGTAACGAGCCTGCAGATGCAATTATTTTAACCTATAAAAATCAAGCAGTTGAAGAAGGAAGAAGCGGTGCTACCCCGCGTCGGCGACAGATCCAAGGGAATGCACACCAAGAGAGGAAGAAGGAAGAAGCGGTGCTACCCCGCGTCGGCGACAGACCCAAGGGAATGCGCACCAAGAGAGGAAGAAGGAAAAAGTGGATGGGGACTCAAACCCCAACCAATTATAAACACCCTGTAGATGGCGGGGTATTAAACCCAAAATCAAAAGATGATTGGATTATTTTTGATGTTTTGATGTCTGCTCAAACTCAAAGAGAAAATTTAGTTCAACTATTCAATAATCCTGCATACCTTAACGCAGGTTGGGAACAAACAATTTCTGGTAAATTACTCCCAGAAGGTAAGTTGAAAATTGCAGCTTGGGCATTTGATGCTAAATTAGGTAAAGCTTATAAATTAGATACAAATCACCTGATTACAAAAAATGGTAGTGGAGTAGGAGAGTAGGGGAGTGTGGAAAGTATTATTTAATCTTTCTATATAGGCAGTTAAACCAGTTTATTTTCCCACTGAGCTATGTCTACAATCAGAAAAAATCAAATCATAAGCTCACCAGAAATCTGTATAACAAATTGCACATTGCCTGTAAATATCCGGCAATCAATTCCACAACCCTAATACACCTTTTTCACGTCTTTCTCCTAACTAAAAAGAAACCCACAATTTCTTTGGTGTCTATGTCAATGGCTAGCCACAGCCATTGCTTGTAATATTTGCTCCCAACAAATGACCACATTTAATCACACTCAATAGTGAGTTTTCCAGTTTTTTTAGTAGATTTAATAGATTGATAAACCTCTGTATACTTACTATTAACGTAATGCGTGAAGCCATTTTTCAGATACACCTTTTACAGGAATAATGCCAGCTAAACTAATTTTTTCACTTTGATAATTTATCAATCAATTCTTTGGTTTGATCGTTGATGTATACTTTAGAGTTATTTGGGACAAATTGTATTTGACAGGTTTGACATTGATATTTCTATTTTTTGTTATGAATTGTGCCATTTTTCACAATATTGCCACTACCACAATTGGCACAGATTAAATCATTATTTGGCATAGGATTAGATATTGATGAAATATTTTTGAAATGTATATTATCAGATTTTTTTGTATTACATTTAAGGTTGAGTTATTTATAACGTACTGATTGATTATATCAAGTGTTAGCGGAGCTTTGTGTTAGCAATCGCCGACAAAATAAATTTTCAAATTTCAAGTAGATTGAAGTTCAATATTTGAGAGATTAATATCATAAATTGATCATTTATATTAACCTACCACTACATATATAGGACTACCCAGGATTTTTTCTTTTTTATCCTTAATACAATTATGCTTTAAACCTTAATTATTCGGTAAAATAGCTCTATAGTCAACTTCTTCACCTAATATAAAATGTTAATTAATTGGCAAGACTTAATAGCAGAAATAAATTTTAAACATAAACAATGCCAAGACGATCCGATAAATGCTATGGCATTTGCTTATTCTTTAGGGCAATTATTACTAGAAACTCAAGCTTTATTTTCTCCCACTGAATGGCAATCTTGGTTCAAAAAGAATTGCCATTTCTCAGAAAGTTGTGCTGAAACTTATCTGCAAATAGCTAAAAGCTGGCCTAGTTTCCGGACGCAATTAGATCCTTACAGAAAAGTGGATCTATCTGCTATGGAGAATATACCCCAGATGTCACTTATTTCCTCTAAGTCAAAGGATAGTTTTGAAGAAGATGTGGAGACAGAAGTTAAGCAAATTATTCCTTTATTGAGCAATGCTGAAAATTTTCCGACCTCCCTTCCAGACTCTGAAAAATCTGAAAATGCTACAATTATTAACTTTTATCTTCGTGGGAAAGTAGTTCCAAAAGCACGCCCACGAGTTACGACTAATGGTACTTATTTACCACCTCGATATCGTGCCTGGAGAAATCAAGCAGAAGTTGAAATTTACCGTCAAGTTTCTGACCTTAATTTAGAAGTAAATTTACCAATTCAAAGAGCAGCTATTTCTATCAGTTTTTGTGGTAAACATCGTACTAATTCTGATTTAGATAATTTAGCAGGGGCTTGTCTTGATGCTTTAACGTTAAACGGCGCGGGGGTGCTGCAGGACGACCGCTTGGCTTGTATTCCTAAACTTAATCTTGAATATATTCCTAATACTAAGGAAACGGGAGTTAAGATTACAATTGAAATACTTCCTGTGAGATAAATCGTTAAATAATAAGTTTTAATTTAGTATGTTATATGGCTTTGTTGCACAAAGAAAGGAAATAGGGTAAAAGTAACAGTGCGTGCCACAGCAAACCTACACCAACGTAGATATGAGTAAGTCCAAGTCTAAATGGTTTAAACAGGCAAGCCCAAAAGCTACAAAGTTGAAATCTAGTTAACTCCAATATTACCGCCACAACTTTAATGGATTTAACTCCGAAAACATAGATTAATCCTCTAGTATTAGCAGGTGCTTTAACAGAGGGAATTTATAATTTTCAAGTAGGCAAAAGAAAATTTGATTTTGAAGAATTACCTTTTGCTGGAAGTGAGTTTAGTCATCCTTATTATTGGGCACCATTTATTTTAATTGGTAATAGATTTTGAAGCATATCGTAGGTTTTAGGTAGTAGGTAGGTCTAATTAAACGTTAAAAAAATTGA
>NZ_JAAHGK010000322.1:0-6378 GCF_010672505.1 Okeania sp. SIO2B9
CTGACTCCGTAACAATTTTTTCTGTTTAAGAGTGATAATTTCGGGAAAAAACCATGAAATACTTGATAACATGGCCAAACTTGTACTCCTCAATATTTTTCTCTGGCGACAATGAATTAGCCCTGCCCTAATGAGGGTCGTTGATGTATTCCAAAATCAAGGGCGGTGCTGACTTTTCCAGTAGTATAATAAAAATAACTGTGAGTTCATAAACTAGGCAGCTTGCATAATTCAGAAGACTCTTGTCGCAACAATCGAGAAGACCTGCCTTTTAAAGCTTTGACTATTTTGTGGATTGCCACATCACAGCCATGCTCTACCAATACATGAACATGGTCTGGAGCTATTTCTAATCCTTTGATTAACCAACCTTTTTCTGTGGTCACTTCCCATCAAATTTTGCCTAACCTGGTTTTAACTTCACCCGCTAAAAGCTTTTTGCGTCCTTGAGGTATCCAGACTAAATGGACATGAGCCAAACCGACAGAATGGTTGTTATGACGATATTCTTTTGAAAGATTTTTCATATTGATAAGTTGACATTTATCGGCATCTTGATGATCATAAAAATATGAGCAAAAAAAACAAAAAACATGGGATGTCAACAAGCTTTACTGCATCCCGTTCAAAACCTATTAGCCATATTAGAATACTTGTGTGGCGAGGCCAATAAGGTATTCAATTGTTCTGTTTATTATGGCCGACTAGTCTGGTTTAAAGAGAATAGATTTGTCACTCAAGGCGAAGTTTGTGGGCAGATGAAATGGAAGGTACATTTTAATGATATCTATGGTTCTAGTTCCCAACAAATATGCAACGGTGTTGTTGAATCTTTGAGAAGTTTTAAATAGCTACTTAAGCTGTTTGGAAAAGATGAATTAGCAAATAAACCCAAGGCTGCTAACTATTGAAAACCTGGTTTATTTACTGTTTATTATTCTAAAAAATCCCTCAAACTTACTGATCAAGAAATTAAAGTTCCATTAGGACGCAAAGTTAAAGCATGGTTTGGATTGGACGCTGTTTAGATTCCGATGTCGAGTAACTTAGACTGGGACTTAATTAAAGAGATTAGGATTTGACCTCGTCATGGTTGTTTCTATACTGAGTTTATCATTTTCTTTGTGGGTTTAATACCCCACCGTCAACAGGGGTGTTCACGCATTACTTGGGGGAGCGAATCCCCATGTAATTTTCCTCCTGTCTCCTGTCTCCTGTCTCCTGTCTCCTGTCTCCTTCTTCAATTATGAAATTAAAACTCAACCAGTTAAACTAGATTTCCATCAAGCACTTTCCATTGACCACGGTTTAAACAATTGCTTAACCTGTGTAGAGACTCAGGGCCATAGCTTGATTATTGATGGTAAACATCTCAAGTTCAAAAATCAACGTAATCGTCAGATGGGTGATGGTGTTAACAAAACAGCAAAATTGGTTATTAATCATTGTCTTAAACATGAAATTGGTACAGTCGTTTTTGGTTGGAATAAAGAGCAAAAATAGTCAATTGAATTGGGAACTAAAACCAATCAAAAGTTTGTACAAGTTCCTAATGCTAGATTCAAAGAAAGAATCGAGGAACTTTGTAACTTATATGGGTTGCAATTTGTAGAACAATCAGGAGTCCTATACCTGGCAATCATCGTTTTTAGGCAATGATGCTCTGCCAAAATACGGTGAAAAACCCGATCACTGGGAACCATCAGGAAAGCGTATTAGGGGAGATTTATATCAATCTGCTTTGGGTTTTTTGATTAATTCCGACTGCAATGGTGCTGCAAACATTCTGACAAAAGTATCTCGAAGGCTTAAGCTCAACTTAAGTCAACTAAGTAGAGGCGCATTGACAACGTCTTTAAGAGTTCGATTTTGGGCTACTTAAGAATCTGCGTCTCTTTACAGCGCTTTTCAAATTGATGAACCACATCTTCACAAACAAAACTTTGTAGGGACGTTCCATCGAAAGTTCCTACTGTGGTCTACCCAAATGAAAACCGCTGTAGAGCGCAGAGTGTCAAGGGCCGTTGTAACCAAGATAGTATTAAAGAAATATTGGCCATTATAAAATACGACAACATATAACAGCGGTCAACGTAAATAATAGCCATAAATAACAAAGTGTAATCTAAAATATCAATAGGTAAGCCAAGTAAATATTCACTGTACTTATGAGGTTGACATATTTCCCCGCTTGCCCATAGCACAACATCGAGGGATGCTTCAACTTTCACAGGTAATCCTTGTTCATACACTAGGTGATGTCGCTCCCCTGTATTTTGATAATAATATTGGTCTCTATCTCGTACAACTTTCTCTGACTAAAGTTTGCGGGACTTCTCATTGTTTCTGTTAAAATGGTCAGTGGATTAATGTATAATTTAATTTTGAGTAAGTATTTATACTAAAAACTCAACTAGAATTGACATAAATGGAGGTTCTTACCAAGATTAAGGCCAAATTCACCGAATAAATTACAGTTATACTAGGCAATTATTCTAGAAAGTAGGTACAGTAAACTATAAGCTAAGTTAAGATAAACCAAATATTTTTCTTTGCCCTGATAAAGCAATTTTTTGATGAGGAGATAACTAACTGATGACAAAGCTTGAAGCAATTTCTACCATAGATTCTCAAAGTGAAACTGACAAAACAATATTTGTAAGTTTCACTTACAAAGATGCCTACAGCCGAATCAATGCAATTGTCATTGAAGGAGAGCAAGAGGCATACGAAAATTATATAAGTCTGGTTGAAATGCTACCAGACCACGAAGAGGAACTCAAGAACCTCTCCAAAATGGAAAATCGTCACAAAAAAGGCTTTCAAGCTTGTGGCCGAAATCTGAAGGTGACACCAGATATGGAATTTGCCAAAAGTTTTTTTGAGCCACTACATACAAACTTCCAAGAAGCAGCAAAAACAGGTAATTTAGTTACTTGTTTGCTAATTCAATCTCTAATTATTGAATGCTTTGCGATCGCAGCCTACAATATCTATATACCAGTTGCCGACCCCTTTGCTCGGAAAATTACTGAAGGTGTAGTCAAAGATGAATATACCCACCTCAACTTTGGCGAAGTATGGCTAAAAGAGCATTTTCAAGACTCCAAAGCTGAACTACAGAAAGCAAACCGCCAAAACTTACCCGTAGTATGGAAAATGTTGAACCAGGTGGAAAAAGATGCGAAGACCCTGGGAATGGAAAAAGATGCTTTGGTTGAAGACTTTATGATTGCTTATGGCGAAGCTTTGGACAATATTGGCTTTAAAACTGGAGAAATCATGCGTATGTCAGCTTATGGTCTAGCTGCCGTATAGTTAATTTCAATCAAAATGGAAATTAGGACGAGCAATGAGTAATGGCGTAGCATTTAACAAAAAACTTTTTCATAGTGAAAATATATAGTTGCCAACTGCCATATACCAATTTCTCTCTGATTTCCACACACCATCAACAATAACTAACTTACTAATAATACTTACAATTTAATGTTTGGTCTAATTGGTCATCTAACTAGCTTAGAACACGCCCAATCAGTAGCAAGGGATCTAGGGTATCCAGAATATGCAGATCAAGGTCTTGATTTCTGGTGTAGCGCTCCGCCTCAAATAGTCGATACAATTAAAGTAACAAGTATCACAGGTCAAAAAATTGAAGGCAAGTATGTAGAATCTTGTTTTCTACCGGAAATGCTAGCAGCTCGCCGAATCAAAGCAGCAACTCGCAAAATAATGAATGCTATGGCTCATGCTCAGAAGCATGGTATTGATATAACTGCTTTAGGGGGTTTCTCATCAATTATTTTTGAGAATTTTAATTTGCAAAAGTTTCAGCAAATCCGCAATATTACATTAGAATTTAAACGTTTTACTACTGGTAATACTCATACAGCCTATATTATCTGTAAGCAAGTAGAACAAGCTGCCCAAAAGTTAGGAATCGAATTGTCAAAAGCAACAGTTGCAGTATGCGGGGCAACTGGTGATATTGGTAGTGGAGTCTGTCGTTGGTTGAATACTCAAATAGAAGTGGCAGAATTATTATTGATAGCTCGCGAGCAAGAGCGGCTAAAAAATCTACAAGCGGAATTAGGACGAGGTAAAATTTTAGAATTAAATGCAGCTTTGCCTCTGGCGGATATTATAGTTTGGGTAGCTAGTATGCCAAAGGGTGTAGCAATTGATCCAAATGTTTTGAAGAAACCTTGTTTATTAATTGACGGTGGTTATCCAAAAAACATGGCGACTAAAGTTCAGCAAGAAGGAATCTATGTTCTTAATGGTGGAATAGTAGAACACTCTCTTGATATTGACTGGAAAATTATGAATATTGTCAATATGGATGTGCCTGGTCGTCAGTTGTTTGCCTGTTTTGCAGAGTCAATGCTATTGGAGTTTGAAAAGTTATATACTAATTTTTCTTGGGGGCGTAATTTAATTACTGTAGAAAAAATGGAACTAATTGGTCAGTTATCTGTCAAACATGGATTTAGCCCTCTAATGCTTTGAAGAATGCAGAAGAAATATTTAATTTATTAATTTAGGAACATTTGATTTTCTTCTAGTTCAAAAGTAAAAGAACATGGATAATTGATGTTTTGTGAACAATTAAATGAAGGGCGTTGCTAAATGAATGTATAATTTTTCTAGATTTTGAATTAAGTTTATAGCTTTCAGCGATCTATTCTTATCATACCCATAATCAAAAACGCCCTTTTTTAGTTTTACTTCCTCTCTCCAATACTATAATTAATCCCGAATTAATACAACGCCAAATTTTCACTGGAGCGATCACTACTATATTTCCGGAATTTCCTGATGGCATGAAGGATCTAACTAGAAGAACCTAGATAAGTTTATCCAATGTTTGGAGTGGGAAGATATGTCTAATAATTCTACATCAAAATTTCGTCCAAGAAAACATATTATTTCTCTTGGTTGGTTTAGCTTTATAATGATTAGTAGTTTTACTGGTTTAATTAGAGATGGAAATTTTGGGAGCTTACCAATAAATTTTTTAATTGGTAGTATTCCAGTGGCTATTGGTCATAATCTTGATATTCAGAATCAGAAAAAAGAGCAGAAATTGCTTTTAGCAGAACAGGAAAAACGTAAATTAAAACTAATGGTAGATTTAGCTGTGAGTCAAACCTTGCTGGAAAGAGCGGAAAATTTATAATATAGCAGAAGAAAGAATAAAGAAGGAAGAATAAAGAATAAAGAAGGAAGAGGGAAGAGGGAGGAAAGCTATTTATTGAGCAAGAAAAAAAACTGAAATTTCCTGTAGATATTCACCCTTGGGTTTACACAAACGATTGCCCTCAGACATGATATGACTTGAGAAAGGATAGGAGTTCCTCAAAGATAGTTAGTGAAGGTTTTCCATTTCCCTTACAGCGCTTTTCAGATAGATAAACTACATCGTCATAACCAAAATCCTGTAGGGGCTTTTTGGCCATTTACTAACGTAGAGCTGCCACTTTATATGTTGCGGAGCAAAACGCCCCTACTGTGGTTTATTGAAATGAAATGAAAAGCGCTGTAATTTAAAATCTGGATTTATAGTTGAGAGGATAAAATCTTAAATTAACTACTGTACCCTTACAACTATCAAAATTAATTTCAGCTTTCAATTGTTTAGAAATAATTTGTACTAATTTTAACCCTAAAGAAGAACTATTTTGCCAATCAAAACCAGGAGGAATACCAATACCATTATCTTTTATTGTAAAATAAACTTTTTCTTGTTGATCTTGATATAATTCAATACATATTTCTCCAGATTTATTATTAGGGAAAGCGTGTTTAAGTGAATTAGTCACCAATTCATTAATTAACAAACCACAAGGAATTGCAGTTTCTAAATTAAGAGCGATCGCTTCTACATGAATTATAGGTTTAATTTGACTTTCTCTGTCCCCGTAAGAACAAAACAAATTATCTATCAAAGCATGAATATATTCACTACCGACTAAACCAATTAATTCATCTCCAGAAACCATAGGAATGCACAACAAAGATTGAATTGATTGTGCTGACAATATTCGTTTTTCTCTGCTTGCTTCCAGAGGTAAATTGGAGACTAATGGTATATGTACGACCTCAAATTTATTCAGCTTTTCCATTATCCATGGTAAATAATCTATAAGAAAATTCTGTTGAACTTCAATTTTAGCTTCTGTTTTTGTAGCTCTCCATTGGTGAGTATTACTAACTTGAAGTCGATCGCTACTTATTAAAAACATATAATATCAAATCCGGTAGCATCGGAGTAATTAAACCTGAATTTTCGGCCACCAATGGTACTGGGTTATAGCCTTGATTGCAAATTGCTGTGTTAAAAGAACTTGACAACGCTCAAACAGAATTTCTTCTAAC
>NZ_JAAHGK010000323.1:0-6371 GCF_010672505.1 Okeania sp. SIO2B9
TGCTTTTTGAAATTTATGACTCTTGGTTCAGAAAAAATAATTCACATTTTAACTATAGAAATTGTCAATTCTCCTTGATTATCATCAATATAACTATCGAAGAAAAAAGCACAAAGGTTTGTTGTTTGCACTACTTCTAAAGTTAATGTATCGTCATCACCATTCAAAGTTGACCAAGTAGCTTCAACCTCCAAGTTAGTTTTTTTATTAATGAACTTGCCACCATAAATCCACAACATAACCATGGGTTCACCAACATTATTTTCATCGTTGCGGTATCCAAACAAACCACTACGGATTCTAATTACATATATCCCTGGTTCTAATTTTGTCGAAACTGCTGTTTCTTCCTGTATCTGTCGCATAGCTTCAGCGTCAAGGACATAACAGTTTTTTTTGCTGTCAATCTTCAGATCCGTAACTGTACAACCTTCCATATTTTTTTCTATTTCCTACTAAAATTTTTTCGTCTTCTCAACTAAGGCCACTGCTAGTATAAATTTTCTAAAATATGTATAAATACAAGTGTCCAAAAATTCATAACAGACAAAATGGCTACTTTAGTCGAAGAATTACTTTGCGATCGGACTCAATAGTTAGTTTACACCTATTTGTAGCTTTAATGGTGTTGTTGTCCTATCAATTTTTTTTGATCCAAATTTAGTTCTGATAGTATTAAGTTAATATTAATTGATACTTATTCAATACATTGAAAATACATTAAAAATTTTCAAAAAAACTGTTAGTATTTTTCTGATTTGACTATGATTTTACCTCAATAAATCCTGTCATATTTGCCAAAATTGATTAGCTATAAATATTTCATAATTCTAGTTTATATAGAATATCAAATACAGAATAATATATAAACCACTAACTACACACCTATAAATTATTGATTTTTTTTTACTAATTGATATGATTTTATATCTATTCAATAGACCTCTGGTGATAATTAATCTCAAACCCTTGTTATACCTGGGCAAACACTTAGTTTGCACCAAATGTCTAAGATCAAATATTTAGTTTAGGTATAAAGTAAACTAGAATTTTTTTACTTTGATCCCTTTCTCCGATCAATTTATTTATAATTGATGTTTAAAATTATGAATTTATAGATTGGCAAAAATATTTTGGCGTGGCACTGACCATGACAATAAGTAGAGATACTATGTGAGACTAGATTCGGCGATCGCTCATCAGTATACTTAATTATTTTATCGGAGTAATAGCAATTTGAGATAAGGCTGTGAAATTCATTAATTTATCCGTCTTTAATCTACATTAAGCTACAGTCAATTATTCTTGCAATCTTATTCTGTGCAGTTTCACATTAAATTGATATTACACATAGAAGTCCATCTACTTAATTGTCTAGACAATTGAAGAAGGAGACAGGAGACAGGAGACAGGAGACAGGAGGAAAATTACATGGGGATTCTCACCCCAAGTAATTTTGAACACCGTGTAGACGGTGGGGTATTAAACCCACAAAGAAAATGATCAAAATATTAAGTAATGTTGTCATCTTTGAATTTTTGCGTTAAGTTATATTACATAAGCTTGAAATAACACGAGGTTAATGGTCATGGAAAATCAAGATAAAAAAGTAGGCTTCACCGACTTTGCAGAAACTTGGAATGGTCGCCTAGCAATGTTAGGCTTTGTCATTGGTATTGCCACTGAATACTTCACAGGTCAAGGTATCCTTTCTCAACTTGGCTTAATGTAATTAATTGTTCCTTCTCATATAGCATTTGCCTGAATATCGTCATTGCAATAATAGGAAGTAATCTCAATAACTTAGGAGATTGCTTTCCTTGCCTAATTCTGGGTAAACCTTTCACTTTGTCCCAGTCACAACCATTTGGGTATAGTTATTATTCAGATTTTATCTCAATAACTTTTCTGTTGTATTTACCGAAAAAAATGACGAATCAAAATATTAAGTAATGTTGCCATATTTAAAATTTTACGTTAAGTTATATTACATAAGCTTGAAATCAAACGAGGTTAATGGTCATGGAAAATCAAGAGAAAAAAATGGGCTTCACCGATTTTGCAGAAGCTTGGAATGGTCGCCTGGCAATGTTAGGCTTTGTCATTGGTATTGCCACTGAATACTTCACAGGTCAAGGTATCCTTTCTCAACTTGGCTTAATGTAATTAATTGTTCCTTTTGAGAGCTGATTTATCAAGTAAATATTAAGAGGCTAAATTCCTTGCAATACAAGGGTTTTGGGAGTTATATCCAATAATACTTAAATCCCTGAGAGTTAGATTACATAAGGGTTTTAGCTAAGTTTAAAAATCAGCTCTCAATAACTTTTCTGTTGTACTTACCAACGTTTAACTATACTAATTAGAGGTTAATCATCATGGAAACTCAAGATCAAAAGCTAGGTTTTACCAAATTTGCAGAAACTTGGAATGGTCGCTTGGCAATGTTAGGCTTTATCATTGGTGTAGCTACTGAATACTTCACAGGTCAAAGTATTCTTTCTCAACTTGGTCTAATGTAGTTCAAGGCTACAAAACAATTAAAAATCACCAACAGTTTGTAGTTAACAAGGATATAAGATTATTAAGTATACTCTATAGTAGAGATGAGAGTATTCTTGGCTTTATTACTTATATCTTTTCTCTACATTACATTCGCTAAATTTGCAGGAGTTACTCGATAGAATTATAGAAGTTAAACAGTTTTGTTTTTCAGGGTAGTACTGTCAGAAAATTGATGTTCCAGTTTTCAGATACTAACTAACAAATTTTGACAAAGTTCAAGGGGTTGAAAACTTTCAACCCCTTTTTCAGTAGAAGTTTAAATCGAAGGAAGTTGATTAAATTTTTTTTGACTGAATCAACTATTACTTATTTATTCTTACTTCCTTTAGATATTTAACTCAATATACAATCGAAGTGTTTAACTCTTCTGAGGAATTAGAGGATGTTCGACTACTTTCAGGTAATTCAAGATCCTGAACAGGGTTACGAGCTTCTATTAAACTGATAGCTCGACTTACGCTTTCTGGTAAAATTACTACCAGGCCACCAGAAGAGGCACGATCTAAGGCTGTATTAATAGCCGTTGTCTCATCTAGAATTGATTCATAAGTAGCCTTTGACTCAGAATCTTTAGCTTGATTTAAAAACTGCTTCACACCTTGAGAAATTAGCTCCGCAGCACTTCCTCTAGGTCTTCCTCTAGTGTCGTCGTCTTCTTTGACAATAATTTCATCAAAGATATCTGCTGCTAGTTCACCCAGAGAAACAAAGTCTTCATCACGGCGATCGCCAGGCCCACCAACTACACCAATCCGTTTTCCTGGCCAATTTCTGACAAATCCACCCAATGCTTCATAGCTAGCAGGATTATGAGCATAGTCCACAAGAGCATGATAATCTCCCATATTAAACATATTCATCCGGCCTGGTGTTTGATCCACCGAAGCCACAAAGGTTGACAAACCTTCTCTAATATGCTCTATTTTCACCCCTTGAGCAAAAGCTGCCAAACAAGCTGCAAGGGCATTAGCAATCATAAATGGAGCTTTACCTGCCATTGTGATTGGCACATTAACTGCTTTTTCAATTCTTAAAGTCCAATCTCCTTTGATAATTGAAATATAACCATTCTCATAAACCGCTGCCAAACCACCAGCTTCTGTATGTTTAACTAAAAGTTGATTATTTGGTTCCATTGAAAAGTAAGCAACTTGAGCTTTGACTTTCTCTGCCATTGCAGCAACCAATGGATCGTCAGCATTCAAAATGGCATATCCTTTAGGCATTACTGACTCAGCAACTACACTTTTGAGTTGAGCTAGTTGTTCTACAGTATCTATATCCCCAATACCCAAGTGGTCGGCAGCTACATTTAATACCATTCCTACATCACAAGCTGAAAAACCCAAGCCTGAACGCAGAAGACCACCCCGTGCTGTTTCTAAGACTGCAACTTCTACAGTTGGGTCTGAGAGTATTAAATGGGCACTTTGAGGTCCAGTATTATCTCCTGATTCTGCTAGATATTCACCAAGATAAGTACCATCAGTGGTAGTATAGCCCACTACTTTTCCAGTCTGCTTCATTATGTGAGCTAGCAAGCGTGTAGTAGTTGTCTTACCATTGGTGCCAGTAATTGAAAATATTGGTATTCTGCCATTTTTAGACCCAGGGAATAGCATATCTATTACTGCTCCGGCCACATTTCTAGGTAGACCCCGACTAGGAGCGACGTGCATCCGGAAACCAGGGGCAGCATTAACTTCTACTATGACCCCTTCTACTTCTCGCAAAGGTTTAGAAATGTCTTCAGTAACTACATCTATACCTGCTATGTCTAGACCTATAATCTTCGCAGCTCTGGACAATAGCCAGACATTTTCTGGATGTATTTCATCAGTACGGTCTACTGCTATACCTCCAGTACTGAGGTTAGCTGTTGCCCTTAAAAAGCAAATTTCTCCTTTTTTTGGTATTGAATCAATGCTATATCCTTGTCTTTCAAGAATCCCAAGAGCAGCTTTATCCACGGTGATTCTGGTCAGAACGTTATCATGTCCATCTCCTCTTTGAGGATCTCTGTTAGTTTCTTCAATCAGTTTTGCCACCGTGGACTTACCATCTCCCATTACATGGGCAGGAACTCGTTCGGCCACAGCTACAACTCTACCATTTACTACCAATACTCGGTGGTCTTTGCCTGTATAGTAACGTTCTACAATTACTGTTTTTGTTTTGGAAGCCTTGCTAGCTAAATCATAGGCTTCTTCTGCCTCTTTCCAGTTTCTCACATCAATAGTAATTCCACGACCATGATTTCCATCTAGTGGCTTAATTACAATGGGATAGCCTCCGACATCTTCAATGGCATCTTGAAGGTCTTCAAAGTAGCGAATAACTGTACCACGAGGTACTGGTATTCCAGAATCTTTGAGAATGGTTTTTGTGCCTTCTTTATCACAAGCAAGTTCTACACCAAGAATCCCTGTTTGGTTACTTAGGGTTGCCTGGATTCTTTTTTGATTTATACCATAGCCAAGCTGAATCATAAATCTGGCTCCTAGTTGAGTCCAGGGAATACCTCTTGCTTCTGCTTCTTTGACTATAGCTTCTGTGCTTGGCCCTAAAGCTGCCTGACTTTTGAATTCCTTAAGGTCTTCTAAATCTTGCTGTAATTCGGTTGCAGGATATGTACCTGTCTCAACAATACTTTGGCAAAGTCTCACCGCTGCTCGTGCAGCATAGCGACCTGCTGGTTCATGTTCATATTCTATTACTACCTGAAATATTCCAGGAGTCGATGTTTCCCGTGTCCGACCAAAAGCAACTGGCATTTGGGCGAGTTGTTGAAGTTCTAGGGCAACGTGTTCTATGACATGGCCTATTAGTGTCCCTTTTTCAACACGACTGAGAAAACCGCCCCTGACTCTAGGGGAACAATAGTGCTCTACAAGACCTGGTAGTACCTTGATTAATCCTTTGTAGAAGCCAGGAATATCAGATGTATATCTTTCGTACAGGTCTTCTAAGTCTAGACGCATAACCACCAGTTTATGCCGGCGGATGCTCCAGTAGTTTGGACCGCGTAATGTCTGGAGTTTGAGGATTTTCATAGGAGGATTTGAAGGTTATGCTCAGAATCTACAGAAGCAATGGCGGTTTTATTTTGAATTTCGGCTCACACCATTTGCTAAACTGTTTAATACAAACTTTTTTTCAGGCTGCACTAATCCTTTCTCCATCTTGAAAAATATATATCTGATAAATAAATTTATCAGTTTTTTTGATAATCCTTTGATGGTAGAAGGAAGAATTTGGGCTTTTTATTCTGTTTTACAAAAAATACATTCTTTTCAGTTTAAAATTAGATTTTCTGTCCACCCAACTAGGCAAGCTACTAATCTACCACAACACATTAGTTACGAATTTAGTAAATTATCAGAAATTCTATTAATTAATCAAGAGGCATAATTGTTTCAGACAGCCCTGGTTTCATGGTATGGGAATGGAGATCGTAGCCATCGCCGTGGCACATTATATGTACTCTTAAATTTGATATGCTCAAGGGATCTGCTACATCTACTTTCGTAGCATTTGTATATGACATTTCTGTAGTATCTATAATTGTCACTGTACCTTTACCCATTACTCGAATTTGACTATCTCCTTCAAATAATGCACAGGTATCTTCATCTATACCTATACCTATTTTGTCCGGATGGGTAGCAATTGCGCTCAATAAACGGGCCATACGATTTCGATTATGAAAGTGTTGGTCTACAATCAGGTCTGGCAATATACCCAAGCCAGTTGTTAAATCAACTAAGGACTTATTGGGGGATGAGCCACTACCACCACTTGCTATC
>NZ_JAAHGK010000324.1:0-6371 GCF_010672505.1 Okeania sp. SIO2B9
TCTAATTTCGAGAAATATCGGGGAAATGTTATTGCTGCATCTATTAACAAGCAAGATGCTCGCACTTCTAGACGTCAATTTCTCAAAACGTCAGCAGCTACCATCGCAGCTTCAGCTCTTTCTAGCTGTGGTTGGAGATTAGCTGAAGTAAAATCTAACCCCCGAATGCAGGGAGATTCAGATTTACTCTATATATATACTTGGGCAGGTTATACAGACCAAGATTTGCTAGACCGCTTCTACGATGAAACAGGTATCAAAGTAGTTGCAGATGTGTTTGACTCTAATGAGTCGATGCTAGCTAGAGTGCAAGCTGGAGGAGGTGGAGCATATAGCATCATCTATCCATCTGATTATATGGTGCAAAAAATGGAATCCCTGGGTTTGTTGACAGAGTTAGACCATTCTCTAATTCTTGGTTTAGACGATCTGTTCCCAGAATTTCAAGACCCTATATATGACCCTGGTAATGTCTATAGTGTACCCATAAGTTGGGGTACTACTGGTTTAATTTACAATAGCAAACTGTTACCCACTGCGCCCACTGACTGGGAGTATCTCTGGGAAAATAAAAATTTAATATCAAAGCGCCTGACTCTAGCTAATGACGTGCGCGAGGTGATGGGGTGTGCTTTGCGAAAGCTGGGATATTCCTACAACTCTACTAATGTTGAAAGTATCAGGGAAGCTTACCAAGAGTTACTCATACTTAGACCAGCGATCGCCTCTTTTACTACAGATGGTTGGCGGTCTCAAATTTTGGTAGAAGATTTGTTGATAGCTATGTGTTATTCTTCTGATGCTGCAGAAATTAAACCAGAAAATGAAGATTTAGAATATATTACTCCCCGCAGTGGTTCCTCTCTGTGGACGGATACATTAGTGATTCCCAAAAATGCTCCTAACCCTGATGGTGCCTATCAGTGGATTAATTTTATGTTACAGCCAGATATAGCTGCTGAAATTGTGGAGAGACTCAGTTTTGCTACACCTTCTCGTGAAGCTTATCGAAGATTATCAGAAGAACTAAAAGAAGATCCTACTTTATTTCCCCCAGAATCAATTATTGAAAAGTGTGAAAGTTTAGTTCCACTGGGTAAATATGAAGAAGTTTATGATGAATACTGGACGAAATTAAGAAGTGTATAATTGCAAGAAGGAAGAAGGAGGAAGGAGGAAGACAAATTCCTGAGTAGATTTATGTATGGAATTTTTCTACTAACTTTTTTTTAGTCATTAAATCCTCAGTAAAAGTTAATAAATTTCTTTGTTCCTGAAAATATATAGCATTATGCATTTAGGCATCGAAAACTCAGTCAGAGATTACTTTTAACTTTTTACTTTTAACTTCGTATAGCACTATAGAACCCAATCCTTGAGAAATGTTCCAATTTCTACAATATTATTTTTGAATTTTGACTTTTGAATTTTGACTTGACAAATATGACTACACCTACTAAACCGTCTGCTCCAGCTTTCCCTAATTCTCAGTCAAAACATGGTATAAGTCAAACATTTTCTAAACTGTTAGGTCCTCTAGCTTTATTAGGTCCGGCAGGTTTATGGTTACTGTTGATATTAGTGTTGCCGACTTTAGTAATTTTCCAACTGAGTTTAGTAGAAAATATTCGACCTGGAGATTTAGTAAACCCTGATGGCATTGGTAACTATTTACGAGTATTTGACCTGATTAATTTAAAAGTAATTTGGCGTTCAATTTATTTTGCTACAGGTACAACAATTTTATGTTTATTATTGGGATTTCCTGTAGCCTATTGGATTGCTTTAATGTCACCCAAACGGTGGCGAAATTTACTTTTATTAGGTTTTGTCTTGCCACTTTGGACTTCATCTTTATTACGTTCTTATGCTTGGATTACAATTTTACGACCAACTGGCGTATTAAACTCAATTATTGGAATTATTGGATTACCACCTTTAGAAGTATTGAATCGAACTCCCGCTGTTTTGATTGGTATGAGTTATAGTTATTTACCCTATATTGTGACTATTCTTTATGCTTCTTTAGAAAAGTTAGACCGGAGATTATTAGAAGCATCGGCAGATTTAGGAGCAACCCCTATACAAACTTTTTGGAAAGTGACTGTTCCTCAAAGTTTACCTGGTATTGCTGCGGGTTCTTTATTAGTTTTTATTAGTTCTTTAGGAGATTTTGTTGACCCTGAATTATTGGGTGGTGCTTCTAGTATGACAGCTGCTCGATTAATTTATAATCAATTTTTAGGAGCTACTCAAAATTGGGGGTTTGGTTCAGCTTTGAGTATGGTTATGATTTTGGGGGTGAGTATAGCGATCGCTCTTTTACTAAAATTTGGCGATGGTAAACCCTCTAAGTAGGGTTTGCTGAAAAAGTCTTTTCGTAAGGGGAGGAGACAGGAGACAGGAGACAGGAGACAGGAAACAGGAGACAGGAGGCAGGAGACAGGAGACAGGAGGAACGAGGGAGGAAGTAGGATTCAACAATTAATAATTACCTCTCCTTGAAAGCGGATAGGATTGACTCAAAGGAAAAAATTTTCTTCTCTTGGTCTCAAATGCGTTGGCTTCGGAGCAATATAATTCTGTCGTCGTCATACAATGGTTAGAGAAGAACGATCGTTTACCCCTACAATATGGACTCTTGTCTTTAAAATACTGAATAACACCGATGCTACCGGATTTGATATGACTTCAGGTAGAGGTACTGATAACTGATAACTGATAACTGATAACTGATAACTGAAATGACAAATACTTTAATAAATCCAGAAGATAATATCCCAATAGATATGTCTAAATCTCAATCAAAAATTCATATTTCTTGGCAGGTAATATTTACAATTTTAATGTTTTTGTTTATGTACTTGCCAATTTTTGTCTTGACTTTTTATAGTTTCAATAAATCTAAATATAGTGCAGGATGGGAGGGCTTCACCCTGCAATGGTATGTCAAGCTTTTTCAAGATACTAGAGTTTTAAATGCTTTACAAAATAGTTTAACTGTAGCTATTTGTGCTGTGGCTGTGTCAGCAATTATTGGTACTTTAATGGCAGTAGGTTTAGCAAAATATAAATTTCGAGGCAAATCTTTATACTTAGGTGTTTCTTATTTACCATTAATTATTCCTGATATAGCGATCGCTGTTGCGACTCTAGTCTTTTTAGCAGCATTGGCAATTAGATTAAGTTTATGGACAATAATTGCAGCTCATATTGTTTTTTGTCTAGCTTATGTGGGTTTAGTTGTTTCCACAAGATTAGCAGATTTAGACCCTAATTTAGAGGAAGCTGCCCTTGACTTGGGAGCAACTCCAGTACAAGCTTTTTTGCAAGTATTGTTACCCCAATTAATGCCAGGAATTATATCTGGATGTTTGCTAGCTTTTGTATTAAGTATGGATGATTTTTTAATTGCTAGTTTTACTTCAGGAAGTGGGGCAACAACTTTGCCAATGGAAATTTTTAGTAGGATTCGTACAGGGGTAAAACCTGATATTAATGCCCTGAGTGTAATTTTAATTTTAGGCTCAGGAGCGATTGCAATTGTTGGAGAATTTTTGCGGACTAGAAGTGAGAAAAAAAGTATTAAGTAGTTCAGGAGTCAGAATAGATTAATTGTGGTTCAACAATTAATAATTAACTAGCTATCAGCATTTTCCGTACCGGAATGCTCTGTAAACATAACTCAGCTTTCAGCGCGCTAAAAGTTTGGGTTTAAATCCCCATAACTGGAGTTGATAAACAAAGTAAAACTATGATATTTATTAGTCCTAAAACAGATTTTGCTTTCAAAAAAATATTTGGCTCAACTGAGAGTAAAGATATTTTGATTAGTTTCTTGAATGCTCTAATATATGGTGGTGAATCTATGATTCAAGATTGGGAAATAATTGACCCATATAATCCAGGAGATACGATTAGTTTGAAAGATAGTTATCTAGATGTGAAAGCTATCTTAAATGACGGCTCCAATGTGATTATTTAAATGCAGGTATTGAGTGTTACGGCTTTTGAAAAGCGAGTAGTTTATAATTTGTGTAAAACTTATGGCAATCAATTAAACACTAGGGAAGGATATCGGAAATTAAAACCAGTAATTGCTTTAACGATTACAAATTTTGAGATGTTTGAAGAAACCGGCAAATAGATTAATCATTTTGTGTTTAAAGAGAAAGAGCAATTATTTGACTATAGAGACGAAGAAGTAGCAATGATATTTGTAGAATTACCGAAGTTCCCCAAAGAGTTAGAAGATTTAGGAGGAACAACTTTAAGTTTTAGTAGTTTGGAAGATTTGTTGAATTGGTTGAAATAATTGGATAGGGAATAGAGCGATCGCTCCCTTAATCTAACCTCTCCCACATCTATAAAGCTAGACGCGCTACCAGTTTGGGTTAAGCGTATCTCGCAACCCAATTATAATAAATAAAGATTAAGTTGAGCAAATCCCAAGAAGTTGAATATAAAAATATATAGCAGTAGAAGAAAAGGGCGCAGATATATCAAAAGCTTAAAACTCCGACAACGCAAAATTTTTCTAACTTCGCTAACTTCGGTCCCTCAATCGTTCCTTCTTCTTTCTGCTATACCAATTACTACTTGTTCAACCTACGAATTAATCCATTCAGTGGCTCCCACTAATTGATTATTGTCGAATACTTTTACAGGGCAAGGAATAATAAATCTAAACAGTTTTGTTGCTCCGACAACCCATTTATTATCGGACACAACTGCAATTTTTTCCCAAGCAGTTGGGTGTTGAAGACCTACTTTTGCATCATCCCATAAAGCTTTAGCTTCAAACCCTGAAAAATCACTGCCCAAATTATAAAGCAAGCGAATTTTGGGTTTTTCTTTTAACTTAGCCTCTATGGCGGGAATCAAAACAGATTCGTAGTCCTCTCCAGTGACTCGACCATGAGCAGTAAAGGCAAGAACGTTATCCTGTTGATTGGAACTGATTTCAATCATAATGGCCCTCCTAGATTTCAATCTATATCAGAGCAGTTTGTAGAGTTTTTTTCTTCTTTTATTATAGCAATAGAAATTGAAAATGATCTTCACGCACAGTAGATGGGGTACAAAGTTCTAGGATTTTCACTAAACAGAGAACATAAATTAAAATTATAGTGGTTTTCATAAAAATAGACTATAATTCACAATTCTGTGACTCCTCAATATTTAGGCATACTCACTGCTATTCGAGACTAATATCATGTCAGGATAAGAGCGCGATAGAACTCCGTTCTGCTTACGCGACCAAAAAACTTTCTCCTTTTTCTCCTCTTCCTTCTTCTTCTTTCTTCCCTCCTGACTCCTGACTCCTGACTCCTGACTCCTTCTTTATCTTTTTTAAATTTTTATACTGCTATTAAGAGTAAAATAAAAAGTTGTGCCTTTTTCCACTTGAGAAGTACACCAAATTAAACCTTGGTGACAATTAATAATTCTTTTCACAATTGATAAACCAATACCAGTTCCTTCAAACTCATCATCTGAATGGAATCGCTTAAAAGGAGTAAATAATTCTGTGAATATTTCCATATTAAAGCCAGCACCATTATCTTTAATAAAATAAATTACATCTGATTTTTGTACACATAAGCTTTTGTCTTTGTAATATAAAGAGCATTGATTAATGATTGAATCTAATTCTTTTTGTTCTGCGGATAAAACTCCAAATTCAATCTGAGTAACATCTTTTTTAGATGAATATTTCCAAGCATTACCAATTAAATTTTCTAAAGCAATTGTTAAAAATCTTTGATCCCCTTGATCTGTAACATTGGGCTGAATTAATAATTCAACTTTTCTTTGTGGTTCTTTGATTTGAAGCTTCATTAGTATTTGTTGAACTATACTACTTAAATGCACTAATTCAAGAGTTATTGGACTTTTTTTTATCTTGGACAACATGAGTAAATCTTTAATAATCTGCTGCGTTCGAGCAGTTGATTGAAACATTAAATCAAAATAATCTTGAGCATTTTGATTGGTATAATTATCATCTCCATATTCTTCTTTGAGAAAATGAGTTAATGACTCAATAGTTTCTAATTGGTCGCGGAAATCATGAGCTATACTATAACTAAAAGTTTCTAATTCTTTATTAGTTTCTTCAAGGGTTAATTCTAAGTTTTTTCTTTCTGTAATATCTCTTACTGTAATAGCAAAACCATCCCCTAATTTAACGGCGATGAAATGATACCATTTTCCTTCTTCTTGGTTATTATAATAAATATCCTGCTCTAAAGATTTTCCAGTTTCTACCACATTAACTAAATCTGTAAATAAATCATAATGAATTCTATGTAAAAACTTTTTCAGCACTAATTTACCAATTAAATCTTGTGGTTCTTGATTAAAAGCTC
>NZ_JAAHGK010000325.1:0-6356 GCF_010672505.1 Okeania sp. SIO2B9
ACAGGCCCTAGCGCACGCCCGGCTCATACGCGCTTAACGGTTCGAGCATAGAACCCATCCCCGGTACCAGCGCCTCTTACAGGCGCGACGCATGGATGGGGTTGCGGCAGTTCGTGTCAGGGCTGCTTTGCGATCACCGGCGACAGGCAAGGCCGCTGGCGGGGGGACCCGCTGGGGGAACCGCGACGCCCGGATATGCTCCGGGGTGGGCCCACCTTTCCTTACGCATGTTTGAGCCATTCAAACCCGGCAGGAGCGACCCCTTACCGGGCCTCAGGCGTGGCTACTCCCCGCCGCCAAACCGCTTCAGCCCCTCCTCCACAAGACGGCGTTGCGGGTCGTCAGGGGCAAGAAGCAGGACCAGCGGCTCGGCATTTTTCAACGCGGCAAAGGCGCGGTCTTCTTCGCCCAGCACGACCATCGCGCGGGCCAGCCGCAGCCAGCCGTCGAGGTTTTCGTTAATGCTTTTTGAGATTGGCTACCCCTCAAAACCATCTTTACAGACTTTACAAGCCACTATTTGGCAATAAAATATAAAAAAATGATAAATTTGATCAAGTTCGCTTAAAGATTACCGTATAATGTCCCTAGAATTTGTATCATTAGAAACAATTCAATTAATTGCCAATAAATACGGCTATCTAGCCATTTTTTTAGGAATAGCCCTCGAAAATGCAGGAGTTCCCTTACCAGGAGAAACAGTTACACTCGTAGGTGGGTTCCTTGCAGGTAGTGGGGAATTACTTTATAGATATGTACTTAGCTGTGCAATTATAGGTGCAGTATTCGGCGACAGTTGTGGATATTTGCTTGGCAAGTATGGTGGCTGGCCATTAATGTTGAAGTTAGGTCAAATATTTCGGATTAAAGAAGAAAAACTGATAGACGCGAAAAATCAGTTTAGTAAAAATGCAGCTAAAGCAGTATTTTTTGGTCGATTTATTACGTTACTACGGATTTTTGCTGGCCCTTTGGCGGGAATTGCTCAAATGCCTTACTGGAAATTTTTATTATGCAATGCTAGTGGAGCGACTATTTGGGCATTAACAATGGTCAGTTTATCCTTCTTTTTGGGACAAGTTGTACCTCTAGAAAAGTTAGTATCTTGGGTGGCACAATTTGGTGTAGCTGCTTTGGTGTTAGTGGTAGCTTGGATTTTGATTCCTATTTGGTTAGAGTCTTTGAAGAAAGGAAAAGAAAATACAGGTTGATAATTTAAGTTTTAATATTAGCTGCCGAGGGCCACTCAGAAACTCTAAACGGACGCAGAGGAAAGTGTAGGACTACCGTATTAGTTCGCAGCATCCGATTTTAGCAGAAGCTTTGCGCCATAAAAACGCCAACTCACTGAAGAGCTATAATTTTAGTAGGGATCTCCGCGCCTAATAGCTAGAGAGGATGTCACGAAAAATATGCTTGAATATAGTTTAATACCAAATTCAAAAAAGGTCGCTACAGTATTAATCTCAAAACTCCTACTAACAGAATAAAGCACTGTAACAGTATTTTTTGAAAATGGTATAACTCACAAAGTTTACGGTCTAAAAAATATCAAACTCGACAAGTGGAAACCATTGTTAATTAGGAGCAAAAATCCTGTAACAGTTACAGGTTATAATAACAACCAAAACGATTTCTAAGAAAGGCATCTAGGTTAATCTGCTCTTGTTTGAGGAAACCAGTATGTGGAATTTCCCCATGGAGATACATATCTAAGACAGCACAAACAGAAGCAGAAGTTGTAAGCTGGATAGAACTCCAGGTTTCTCCATGCAAATTGAGGGAGTAAATCTTGCGGACATCGCTTATTTGTTGAAGATAGCCATTTTTCCAACCAGTTACAGTACAGAAAATAACTACTACATCTTGCTTAGTAATAGGAATAGAATTTTCCAATATTTCTTGCAGAAGTTCGCGGCGATCGCTTAAACCCAATTCTTGAGTTAAAAATTTCATCAGATATTGATGACCTGGATAACGCACGGTCTTGTAGTTGAGAGTACGCACTTGGCCTTCAAGAGTTTCACAAAGAGTCCCCAAGCCGCCAGAAGTATTAAATGCTTCGTAATTTACCCCATCTACAGAGAAATGTTCTACCTCTTCTAAAGGCATTGCCTCAATTTTACGACCGTTATGAATAGCTTCGCAAGGATTACAGTATTCATTAATCAGACCTTTGGTAGACCAGGTGAGGTTGTACATCATCATATTAGATGGATATTGGGGTAAAGCACCGACACGCATTTTTACCTCGTCAAGCTTCTCAAAACCACTACACAGATGATGAGCAAGGATGGCGATAAACCCTGGAGCAAGTCCACATTGGGGTGCGAAGATCAAATCATCAGGAGTTTTTTCAGCAATGGAGCGAACTGCATTGGTAGTGGCCACATCTTCTGTTAGATCGAAATAACTAACTCCAGCTTTGGCAGCAGCACGAGCAATAATAGGATTGACCTCATAGGAGCAAGCAGAAACAACACAATCTTGGCCTTCTAGTTTTTCTGCAAGAGCAACTTCATCAGTCACATCTATGACAAAAGTATTGACTGGCAAAGATGCGGTTAAGTTTTCTAAAGCTCTAGGGTCTATATCTCCAACAAGTATGCTGTAATCTCCACTGTAATGTAAGAGCTTGGCGATCGCCGATCCAATTTTTCCTGTTCCTAAGATTGTGACTTGATACATACTTATTAATTGTTTGAGGATTTCCTAAAATATTTAATACCAAATATCAAAAACTTTTCTATGTTTTCTTGAGTGGAGGAGTAGGGTAGTAGAAAACATAATAATATACACTTACTGGCGAATAATTTCTCAAAACGAGTTAAACATCTAATGCTTTTTTAGTAACTTACTATTTGATCGGCAACCTGAAATTAATATTTTTAAAACAACGAGACAATATTTATACATTTGAAGTGAATATCTTGACTAAAGCAAAAAATAGCTAATCACAGATCAAGATTTTTATAGATCGTAAATTATGGTTAAAATAGCTATGCAAATTTAGATATACTTCAACATCTAATGTCTTTTTAGTCAATTTTTCCATTCGTTCAAAAATTATTTATTCCCATTCAATAGCTTCCGATTTAATATTAATGATAAATAAGCTTTTCTTTTAACCTAAAGATGATTAACCCCCCGGCGTTGCATATTTGTGGGACGAATTGTATGCTTGGGCAAAAAAGAAGTATGAAGTATTAAGGATGAGATTTACCTGTTCAAAAAAGATTCATCCCGCCCCTCAGCAACGCCACCGCGCTGAACAGTTTAAAGGACTTCAATATCTTCTTGATGAGTATTTTTTAGATCTAAAAAATATTGGCATAGTAATAAAAATGTGAAAGTAATTCCTCCAAAATTTTATTCTTTTATCCTAATTCACTTCATGTTTTATTAACTTCTAATTACTTGAGTTCATACCTTTCTGATAATTAACAAGCCTAAGTTATTTAGATTATCATAATATCTGTTTTATCTCCCATAGCATTCAAGCTAGAGCAAACTCATATTTCATCTGGTTCAAAATGAATTGAGTTTGCAAACGAATTACTTCTCGATATGTATCTTCTGATTTTCTATCCCAAAGATTGTGTCCTGCATCAAGTATATGTAACTTACATTTTTCGTCATTTTCTGCAAATTCCTTCAGTGCATGAGCATACTGGGGAAACAAGTTGAATGGATCGCCCAAGCTAACCAAAGTTAGGATTGGAGATCGGGATGTTCTAGATGGATAGTTAAACTCAGGAGTAAAAGTCTTGTAAGCTTCCCAACTACGAGGATGCAAAGTAACACCGGGAGCATGGAGAAGGTCGGCCAAAACTTCCGCTTTATCCTCCAAATATTGAACAGTAAACTGGAACAACTCTGGGTCTGGGTGTGGCGGATTAACTGCAATTGCCCCAGCTAAGTCATCATAATGTTGTGCATAAAGTATGGCAGCTATACCACCTTGACTACGTCCAGCAATAAAAACTGGGCGATCGGGATAAAGTCGTGACAAAACCAGGTGGACATGACGAAGCATGATCATTAGACCTTGCTCGCTGGCAAACTCAAATGGGGCATCTGAACCCATACCATTGAGAGGAAGGTCAGTAGGAAAAGATGCTACACGGAATGTCTCACCATCGGGTAGTAATTCAGTTAGTAAGCTTTGGTTACTTTTACGCCCACGTCCACGGTTTTTGCTTTTTCGCCCATGAAAAGTACCTGCAACATCACATAGTGTTTCAGCAACAGAAAAGGTCGTTCCAGTACCAGGTAATAGGATCTGAATTGCACGATGAGTATCATCAACTAACTTATTTGGCTCTAAAATACCTGTGAAGGCCATCGGTAGATATAACTTCGTGAATGGCAGACTTTGTTTAGGTTCGTTTGTAGCACCGACTCGATTAACCAATTCTTGGCTTTCTTGAATCACTTTCATCTCCAGCAATTCACGGCGACTTAGATTAGGAGATGTTGCCAACTTTTGATTAATTTGCTTAAGTCTTTTCAATTCTGAATTCATTTTTGACAAATTTTGTACGCTAAAAGATTAATAGGATCATCGTAAATCGGCATTACTTTGGAATCAATAAGAGTCCATTCTGGTTGGTTTAAGACTTTCTCAAGTTTAGGCAAGAAACTCTGACGTGCCGTGAAAACCAACACACCTCCAGACTTGATATTGTCTTGAAGTTGATTCAGTTCTGCTGAACCAGCATGGTTTTCCGCAAATACTCCTGTAGCGACAATACCACTCGCCCTCTCTAAGTTTCTGAATTGCTCATCACCTATAAAGCAACAAACTAAGGATTTATATATGCCTTTTTCTGCTGCTTTGGTCAACATACTAGGTGATATGTCCATACCTATGATTTGTTCAAATCCCAATTCAGCTAAGGCCACACCAACTAGACCTGTTCCCGCCCCAACATCAAGAATTGTGTCCTGTTTATTGGCCACATATTGAGCAAGCATAAGTGATGCTGCTAAAGGCACTGGTTTCCAAAATCTCTCAATATCTGTCTCATAGGTATCTGCCCATTGGTCGTAGTTTTCCACTAACTCATCAATATTTTGACTCGAACAAATCCACTTTAACCACTGGTTTGTTTCTATCTCAGACATTCTTTTGTTATTCAATATTCTATTAATAGTAGATATTCTACTTTAGATTAAATCCTAAAACTTTGTGCTATTCCTAGTCCGTAGAAATGCTCAAATATTTTAGCCTGCCGTTCATTTACTATCTGAAGTTTTGAAATATTTTTGTCCCTCAGATATTAATTACTGGATTTACCAACACCAATATTTCCATTAGTTGAGATTTAGATATGAGGAGATAAGTTTTGATGTTAATTGCTCAGGTTAAGATATACTAAATATCATAAAAATTTTGTGAAAAAGGTAGGTAGATTTTATGGAATTAACAATGTTATTGGCAAAACTGCCAGAAGCTTACTCTATTTTTGACCCGTTAGTTGATGTTTTACCAGTAATTCCTGTTTTCTTCTTGTTGTTAGCTTTTGTGTGGCAAGCAGCAGTTGGTTTCAAATAAAGATTAATCTTAAAGATAGCTATCAGTTACCATTCTAATTATTTATCAGAATTTATTAGGCATAATAATTGGGAAGCTGATAGCTAACTTTTTTAACCAGTATTAATAGGATAAGTTCATTGAAGAAGGCAGAAGGCAGAAGGCAGAAGGGAAAATTGCTTATGGATAGTCAACGACAAGCCACTTCGTGTCTACAAACCCCAAAAAATTTTAAACATTGTGTAGACGGTTGAGCATTAAACCCACTACAGAAAAGATAAACTTATAATAGAGTCTTTGTCAAATAAATATCAAATAAATATTTAGAAACGTGGGGTGCGAAGTGTGTTATTTAACGTACCATCCCACAGCACATGGTGGTTAACCTAACTTATTTAACCAGTATTAATTGCATCAGTTAAATAGACCTATAAAAAAAATTTAGGTTACTCATCTATAAGATAAGATAATTTGTTTTCCAAAGTAATTTGGTGTTGGATAGTAGGAGGATAAAACTACTGTTAGGGAATAATTAATTGCTTCTTGAAAATTAGCTATTACTAATTATTCATTTAATATGCAACACTGATTATTTTTCTTGATTTATGTCTTCTTTCTACTTAGTTATTACTGGAAAATCATTTGATTATCGTCGCTAAAAAAAACTTAGATAAATCTAAGACAGATTAGCATTTTTTTTGGGGAAAACAGGTCTTTTAGATATACGTTTTATCTAAGTCAAAACATGAGGATAAAAACTTAAATCCAACTTTAACATCATGGGAATATAAGCTAAATTGGTGTTGCATAGTAGTAGGAA
>NZ_JAAHGK010000326.1:0-6346 GCF_010672505.1 Okeania sp. SIO2B9
CAAGACAAGTCTCGCCTGTTCCAGCGTGCCGCACATTGATCTGGCGCAAATCGCTAAGATGTTGCGAATAAGCGCCTTTTAGGTGAATCACCGTTACTTGACTTTCTGTTAACGTTTTCAATACCCCTATAACTAGATCTGCTGTACCAACATCTAGAGATGAGGTCGGTTCGTCCAATAATAGAATTTTAGGTTGAATTACAGCAGCACGAGCGATCGCTACTAACTGTTTTTGCCCCACTGAAAGTTGTAATTCTGACCTGGATAACCAGTCGGGAGGAATATGCAACTGCTGTATCCAATATTCACATCTTTGCTGAATTTCAGGTGGCCTTATTCCTCTGAGTTTTAAAGGATAAGCGATCGCTTCTGCTACAGACATTCCTAAAAGTTTTGATTCCTGTAAAACCATTGTCACTTGTTGTCGTAATTGAGTAACAGGAATCTTGCTATACTCCTGGTTATCCAAATATATAGAACCAGAAGTAGGGGAATTTAATCGATTTAATAATCGCAATAGAGATGTTTTCCCTGCTCCAGAAGTACCTACTATAGCAACTCTAGCACCTTTTTCTACAGCAAAAGAAATATCTTTCAGTAAATACTTAGAGCTAACTGGAGCGGTCAAACTTACTCGGTCTAAATATAGTTGACGCTGCTGCTGTCCCATTTTTTATCTTTTTCTTCATAAGTTTAATACCTCACACTGATGGGGTGATGGGGTGATGGGGTGATAAAGATACCTAGAAACAAAAATTCGGTTCTTCCTTCTTCCTTCTTCCCTCTTGCTTCTTCTATGTAGAATACTTCCCCATACACTTTTTTAGTCCTTCGGTTCTTCCTTCTTCCTTCTTCCCTCTTGCTTCTTCTATATAGAATACTTCCCCATACACTTTTTTAGTCCTTTAGTCCTTCGGTTCTTCCTTCTTCCTTCTTCCTTCTTCCTTCTTCAAGAAGAAATAGCGATCGCGTTGGAAATAGTCCAGGCATCTACTAATAGTAACAATATCGTACAACCGAATAAAATCAAATACATCCAAGGCTGCGATAAAGGACGTACATCAGTTGTATCTATACCTGTCTTGGCCTCAACTATTCTCACCAACTTGGCAAAACCCACTATTCGCATGGGCAACAAATAACCTTTTTCAGAATTACTTACAAAGTAATATACTAAACCTCCCTGACCTGTAGTCCGAGGTTTGAGAGCTTTTATTTCTGCCCAAGGCAAATACCAACCTTTGCGAAACAGGTCTGGCACCCAGACTGGATAGGATACCTGAATTCCCTGGTCATCAATAATTACTCGTTCTGTTAAAGCTGCGTATAATGCTACTGCTCCTAGTGCTAGTCCCGCTCCTAAAATCATAGGAGGTACTGGCGCATTTGTGACTTGAGATAGAAAAGGTAGAGGTATAGTCAATGCCACATACAAACTTAAAAGGGTTATTTTAATCAGAGGAGAAATTCTAAATACAAAAATTTCTGAGTCTTGATTTTGAGACATTTTTTCTTAACTAAATATTTTTAATTTAAGAGACTTATTATTTGTTCATTAAAAACTTTAGAGGAAACAGGTATAAACCCATTTCCTCTCTAACATCCCTTTGAATACAAAAACACAAAATAACTGCATTAGTTGGGAGTATTAATTATCTAGGACATCAACTTTTTTCTGATGGAATAATTGTGACTCAGTTGATATATCCTCGACACTTCTAAATTAAATTAATCCACTGCACTTAAAACTGCTGCTGGTTTTGCAGGGGTTTTCCGTCTTTGAGGTAAACTAACTAATTTTGATATACCCTGTTCAGTTTTAGAAATAGAGGAATAAGGGCCTTGATTTATTTGTAGGCGATCACATGGTATTGTATCAGATAATATAGAACTTGCCATCATGCCTGTATGAATTTCCATAGAAGCGCCCATAACAGATTCAAAAACTAAACGCTGCCCTGGAAATACAACCCTCTCAAAATACCAATTTGGTATATTACTAATTCTCGCAATTTGGATTTGACTTGTTGCATTAACGTAGCAGCAAAGAATTTGATTTGAACTGTTAGATGGTAAGGGATCAAGAATTTGTGTCATAGTCTATTGAAAAGTTTTTACTTTAAACAAGTTTTAGTTATATCTACAAGTTAACATCAACCGATCCCAATCAGTTGTAATCTTGAATACTGACTAACAATATTAGCATCACATGGCCCATATAAATCTGAATAAAATCTTAAGATTATTCCAAATTTTCAGCTTTTTGTTTAATTAAAGCTTCTTATACTTAGGAATGAATGTAGCTCTATATAGTCGGGTATCGGTTTTAGGGAAATTAGGTGATGATTTGCACCCTTGAATTTTTGTATCAAAACTTACATTCTTAGAAATTTCATACTTAAAATCAGCAACACCTATATTTTACGATTATTAAGATTGTGTATCAAAATTTTAAGAAAATAAATACTAAAATTAAATAAGTCCACCATATTTGTTATCTTTCTTCAAAAAAATACTTACAAAAAGTTATATATGTGATAAGAAACATTGATTATGGAAAATAAAGTTCTTTATGTTCGTCTTCCTTGTAATCCGATTTTTCCCATCGGAGTTGTTTATCTATCAGATCATGTCCACAAGTACTTACCAGAAGTAGAACAACGAATATTTGACCTTGGGGCAGTACCTCCTCTGGACTATAAAACAGCTCTCAATGATTGTATTGATGAGTTTAAACCAAATCTATTAGTGTTTTCCTGGCGAGATATTCAGATATATGCACCTGTAGGAGGTCGTGGAGGAAACCCTCTGCAAAATGCTTTCGAGTTTTACTATGCGAAAAACCCTCTGATTAAATTTAGAGGTGCAATAGGAGGTTTGCGGTTAGCTGTTTCCTATTATACAGAACTCTGGCGCAATGTAGGACTAATAAAACAAGGTCTCAAAAGGGCGAGAAATTATCGACCTGAAACTCGTGCAGTGGTTGGTGGTGGAGCAGTAAGTGTATTTTATGAACAATTAGGTCGTAGTCTACCCACTGGTACTATTGTATCTGTAGGAGAAGGAGAGGTATTGTTAGAAAGACTTCTTCGAGCAGAAGATTTTAACGATCAACGATGCTATGTGGTAGGAGAAACATCACCACGCGATCGCTTGATTCACGAAAAACCTGCTCCTGTGGAAAAAACTGCCTGTAACTACGACTATATTAATAGTATTTGGCCAGAATTTGTATACTACTTACAAGACCAAGATTTCTATATAGGGGTACAAACTAAACGTGGTTGTCCTCATAACTGTTGTTACTGTGTTTATACAGTTATTGAGGGTAAACAAGTCCGGATCAACCCTGCGGATGAAGTTGTTGCAGAAATGAAGCAACTATACGATCGCGGTATTCGTAACTTCTGGTTTACTGATGCTCAGTTTATTCCTGCTCGTAGGTTTATGGATGATGCGGTTGAATTATTGCAAAAAATCCTTGATGCAGGTATGGATGATATTCACTGGGCGGCATATATTCGTGCTGATAACCTCACTCCCGAGTTGTGCGACCTCATGGCAAAGACTGGGATGAATTATTTTGAAATTGGCATTACCAGTGGTTCCCAGGAACTGGTTCGCAAAATGCGAATGGGTTATAACTTGCGGGTAGTATTGGAAAATTGTCGAGATTTAAAAGCTGCTGGTTTTAATGATTTAGTTTCGGTGAATTACTCATTTAATGTAATAGATGAAACTTATGAAACGATTCGACAAACTATTGCTTATCACCGAGAATTAGAGAAAATTTTTGGAGCAGAAAAAGTAGAACCTGCTATCTTTTTTATTGGGTTACAACCTCATACTCATTTAGAAGATTATGCCCTGAAAAATGAAGTTCTCAAACCAGGATATGATCCTATGAGTTTAATGCCTTGGACTGCCAGAAAGTTATTATGGAATCCAGAACCTTTAGGTGCATTTTTTGGAGAAGTTTGTTTAGAAGCTTGGCAAAGAAATTCTAATGATTTTGGTCGTGAAGTAATGAATATTTTAGAAGAAAAATTAGGTCGTGCTGAACTGGAAGAAGCTTTAAGTGCGCCTATAGTATCTTCAGAGAAAAAACAGTTAGTCAAAGCAGGTTAATGTTAATCATGGTGCGTTATTAGCGCACCTTTTCGTATTAATAAATTTCATCTAAACCTGTAATCATAATTTCACTAAGAATGTAATATTCATTAGTAAGCATTTAGCTATTAGCGGTCAGCTCTTCCTGCGGAATGCGCTCGCATTCAGCTTTTTAATGAATGAAGCAAGCATTTGCTTAACTTCTACAACATTTTTAAACAAAGAATTGAAGCACAAGAACAGCAAGCTTAAATTCTCCACTAAAGGTAATAAAGCTGATAGCTGATAGCTGACCGCTGTTTGCGCAGCATTCCGTAGGAAATGCTTACCTAGTTTTAATAAAAATTTGATTAAAGAAATATGTTCCTTCAGAATTTTGAGCAATACCAATACCACTTAAATTATAGTCACCTACCATATTTTTATGATGACCAGGACTATCTATCCAACCTTCAACAGCTTGTTCTCCAGGATTATTATAACCAAAATTATTAGCTAGATTTTCTGCTGCACTTTGGAGTTGAACTTGTTGACTAATTACTTGTACTCTTTCCTTAAAACCATCATGGCTAAAAGTTGTTTTTCCATTAGCCATTTGTTGAGCATGAATTCTAGATTGTTGAGCAATAGTATTATCCCACTGGAGAGGTGGTAAGTTTTTAGATTTTCTGTATTGATTTATTTGAGCAAATACAGTTTTTTCTAACCCATTAACATCAGGTGAAATTGCTACTCTTGGTCTGGAGATAGGAGTTTGTCTAGAATTTTGAATTTCTGGCATTTCTGGCAAATTTTTAATAACTTGTTGATAATTACAACTACTCAACAATATTGCCAGACTCCAGAAAGTTTGTTTTAAATATTTATGATTCATTCGTTAATCTACTCTCTGCTATGTGCAACTTCTTTAAACTCCACTTTCTTTTATTAATTCTACGGCTACATTTGCCACATTAATAACTTGTTCTAAAGTGGGATTTTACGAGGCCAAAATAAATCGGCAAATCCTGTTTTTCCCTTGCGACTACCATCAGGAACTACCTCTTCACATTTAGCACCTACTTCTTTTAAACCTTCATATCTGAATGCTTGAAAAAATATATTTAGAAATAACCAACCATCACTTCTTTTTGTACCACTAATATATTCTCGACAATAGTTAAGAAAAGCGTGGATACTTTCTGGTGTAGCTGGCATAATAATATCGTTTATGAAAAATTATATTGTATTAACAATAAATATAATACCATTTATCAACAACTTTTCTACATTTTATGAGCAGGGACATTTCATGGAACATCCCTACTTTAGAGGTATGGAATCTCCGTACACAGAAGTAAATATCAGATAATTAGTACGCCCTCTGATTAATGATGATGAAAAAGGTAAAATTTGGCGATCACTACAAAATATTTATTATAGAAATCCAAAATGGTACAATTTGAACGGCTAAGTTTTTAATCATTTTAAACCCCTAGAAAAAATGCCCAGGAAAATTACTCAAATCAGAGAAAATATTTCTAACTATAATCTGGTTTATCGGAAAAAGAAAAAATTTAATTTACCATCTCAGCAAAATATCAAGATATTTAATCGCCCAGACCAACTAGAAATAATTTTGTTAAATCAACTCCAAACTAAGAATAATCAAAAGTATCAATATTTGTTGATTTTGTTAGAAAAAGGAAATCCTAAATATACGGTTTATGCTGAAAAAAATCAAGCAAAACAATCCGTAATTTATGGTTATGACGAAATAAGAGATAAGCCTAGAAATAGTCAGACAAGAAAAAGTATTTCTGAATCAGAATTTGCTGAAATTGCCGAAGGATTTATTAATCAATATCTTCAAGAAAAAACAATCAGAAAAGTCAAGGTACTTGAAGCAGAAAAACATAGAAAATATCAGGAATAAAGATTCCGAATTGAATCAGAAATACGGAGAAAAATTGAGAAAAAAAACCGCATAGTTGAAGCGGAAAGAATTAAAACTATAGAGATAGCACTAGAAAAGTCTGGCAGGGATAAAAGTCAGCTTCCAGAATTTATGAAACTTCAAAATATGATTAGTAAATACTTAAAAGTCAGCTTAGATAAAGTAACTTTAGATAGTTATATTATCAATGATTTGGGATTAACAACTGAGACTAACTTTTCTAATACTCCTCTAGTCAAAGCACTGAAAAAAGAATTTCCATTGGAGATGCAAGATAATATGCTTTCTACCACAGTTGGA
>NZ_JAAHGK010000327.1:0-6323 GCF_010672505.1 Okeania sp. SIO2B9
TAAAAATTATATTAGCTATCTCTGCTTGAACACAAACACAGAGCAATTTGCTTCAGCAACAACCTCACTACTAATAGACCCCTGCAAAATCCGATTGATACCTTTTAATCCCCGACTACCAATTACAATTAAATCTGCATTATAAATATTAGATAAACGAACAATTTCTTCAGTTGGATCGCCGATCACAACCTCTACTTCAGTAGTACAAGGAAGTTTTTCTCGGTAAACTTGGAGTTGCTTTTCAAATTCCCCGACAGAAATATTTTTCCCTTCAGGTTCAGGTTGATCCGCTTCCCGATCCAAATCTGATTTTTCTGTAGCAACCACATGAGATAAAATCACTCTCGTTTTTGATGTTAAGTGAAATTCTGTCAATGCTTGAATTACCAAATCTAGATCTGAGTGTGAATTGCTAAGAGCTACAATAATTGTTTTGAAGGCCATAGACAAGAGTATTAGTAGAGATAAGAAATAGGTAGTCCTGTATAGTAATGGTAAATGAAGTCTCAAATGTTTAGTATGCCGTTACCAAAATAATTATAATGCCCACCAGTATGAATAAATAGATAATTAAGGTTTCTACAAAGAAACCCAGTTAAAGTTTGAATAAATTTAGTAACAACTAATCTGTTCTATAAAAACTTAAACAAAATCTTACAAAGAGACATTTTGACTTTAACTGACCATATCTCTCCGGTACATCACTAGGCAGAATGCTACCATAATCAGCCCCATCTAGGTTAAACAGACTTTCTACCGTAGAAGCTAATAGCCAACTTGTGGGACATGAAGACTTACTTTTAAATCCCCATCTTTGAAAGTATTACAAACTTTATAGCTGTCGAAGGAAAGGGCGCGGACAGGTCAAAAGCTTAAAACTCAGACAACGCAATATTTTTCCTTCTTCCTTCTTCCTGCTTCCTTTTTCCTTGTGCTATACAATTGAGAGTTTTCTATATTATTAGTGGTATGTTCTCCCGCGATCTTAAAGATTCTAACGGGAGTCCTCTTGCATTACTTATAAATTTTTACCATCATTTTCCTGATTAATTTTTTCTTTTTTCACCCATTCTTGTTGCTCTTGCTCCTGAGTTTTCGTCCTCACTCTTACCGAGTTAGCATGAGAGGGCAACCCCTCAGCCGTGGCCAATATATCAATATTTGTGGCAACCTTATGCAAAGCAGCAGAAGAATATTGAACCAAACTAGAATGCTTCATAAATGTTTCTACTCCCAATGCTGAAGCATAACGAGCAGCACCAGAAGTCGGCAAAGTATGATTTGGCCCTGCCAAATAATCTCCCACAGCTTCTGGAGTAGAATAACCAAGGAAAATAGCACCAGCATGACGAATATTTTCCACTAAAGCCCAAGGATCTGCAACTTCCAACTCCAAGTGTTCTGGAGCAAATAGATTAGAAAGTTCAGCAGCAGCTTTGAGAGACTCAACAACAACAACTAAACCGTAATGGGCGATCGCCTTTTCTGTCATTGTGCGACGTGGATGATCCTGAAGTTGTCGCTCTACCTCTGTTACCACCTGACGTGCTATTGCTGAATCTGTAGTTAACAAGATAGCTGAAGCCAACGAATCATGTTCTGCTTGAGCCAACATATCTGCTGCTAAATGAACTGGGTTAGCTTCAGAATCTGCAATAATCATCACCTCTGAAGGTCCAGCCAGAGAATCAATGCCTACAGTACCATAAACAATCTTCTTTGCCAAAGTTACATAGATATTACCCGGCCCAGAGATTACATCCACTTTTGGTATCGTCTTTGTCCCATAAGCTAAAGCTGCTATTGCCTGCGCCCCTCCAATCCGATAAATTTCTTGAATGCCTGCCTCCTGGGCAGCTACAAGTACAGCGGGATGAATTTTGTTATCTTGACCAGGTGGTGTTACCATCACAATCTTCGGGACTTTGGCCACTTGAGCAGGTATAGCATTCATCAGAACTGTACTGGGATAAGCAGCCTTACCCCCAGGAACATATAGACCAGCTCGATCTACTGGTGTGTAGCGTTTGCCCAAAACCACATCATCATCACCGAACTGAACCCAAGATTTAGGAACTCGCTGTCGGTGAAAAGCTTCTATCTGTTTAGCAGCAAAACGAATAGAATTTAATAAGTCCTTATTTACTTGTTGATAGGCCGCATCTAACTCTGAACCAGTTACTTTTAACTCTTCTGGAGTCAAGGTAATATGGTCAAACTCAGAAGTATAGTGTAATAGAGCCTCATCACCTTTTTCTTTAACGGAGCGCAAGATTTCTCGCACCGTTGTTTCTTTATCAATAGCCGTATCATCATGGGTACGTTCTGTGATACGTTTTAATTCAGCTTGTGCCTCAAGCCAGTTAGTAATTATTCGCAGCATGGAGATTAGGAATGCCAACTAATAAAGTTCGTTAGTAGAGGGTACTTTCAGAACTCAGAGAGTTGGAGCAACATTAAAACTATGCAGAATGCTCAACACTTGACAATCAAGAAAGAAAAATTCTTATTGGTCGCCAATTGTCTCTTAGCTTTACCCTAATTTAATTTAGGGATAAAAGTAAAACCATTCTCGTAAGTTTCCGAATCACCCATTACTCTTTGTTATAGCGTGAAGTAACAACACTGGCATCTTTAATACTGTACTCAGTTTTCTGCATCATCTGTCAATATCTCCAAAAGCTTAACTTTAGCAGAAGGAAGAAGTGAAGAAGAAAGAAGGAAGAAGAAAGAAGGAAAAATCTGGCGTTATCTGAGTTTTAAGCTTTCGATCTGTCCCCGTCCTTTGCCTCGACTCCTATACCAAACCTTCAATTGCAATATTTTTCAACAAGTATTAGTATTTTCTGATAATTAATGCTATATTTATATATCTGGTACTTTATATTTTTATATATTTTGGCTGCTGGGCTAGCAGTGTAAGTCTGTGGAGTGACCGTAAGGCCGGAAAGAGGTAAAAGCCTTGGAGGTAGGTGCTATGAAGCAGAAACCTAAGTCGTGAGTCTTAGGAATTCCGCAGTGTCTCTTAAGGGAACCGTCGGAATGAGATGAATTTCTACAATGTCTGGATCTTAAAGAAAAGTTAAATTATGGCCAATATTAAGTCTGCTATCAAGCGAATCCAGATTGCTGAACGCAATCGTTTACGCAACAAAAGCTACAAATCAGCAGTGAGAACCCTGATGAAAAAATACTTCACTGCTGTAGAAAACTACGCTGCTAATCCCACAGAGGAATTAAAGCAAGAAGTTAATCTGCGAATGTCAAAAGCTTACAGTAAAATTGATAAAGCTGTAAAATGTGGTGTTTTACACAAAAATAATGGTTCTCGCAAAAAGTCCAGGTTAGTTAGATATTATAAAAGGCATCTAAAGATCGACAGTAAACAGCAAGAGTCTTCAGAAACTAATGATTCTGTAGCTTCTTAAAAAAGATTGGATTACTTAGTCTTATTGCGGAGCTAGGTGCGTAGTTTTTCGCTCTGCAAAAAGGGCGGCGGGGCATCCCGTCCTTAGAGCTTCATGGAGTCCGATGCAATGGCAGGACTGCGAAGTGAGAAGCCCACACTATACCGAATGGTTAGTGTGGGAGTATGTCACAAGTCGGTATAGTTGCTAGAATTAGTAAGAACTTAAATTAATTACCCGACTTCATTTTTTCTTCAATAGCTGTCTTGAGTAAAAAAAGTTTAAAATAGTTAAAGCGATCCATTAACAATTTTGTATATTTTTGTGGCCAATATACCTATATCAACTGACAATATAGCACTACAAACTGACTAAGAGAATATTTATAATGTCAAGCCTCCTGATTGCAGAAGGTACTGATAAATGATAACTGGAAGACCTGGAGAGCCACAAATGCAGCTAATTGATACTCACGTTCATATTAACTTTGACGTATTCAATTCTGACCTGGAAGACATACGCCAACGTTGGCAACAAGCAGGAGTTGTCCACCTTGTCCACTCTTGTGTTGAACCACAGGAATTCAATGCTATTAAAGCAATAGCAGATCGTTTTCCAGAACTGTCTTATGCAGTTGGCCTACACCCTTTAGATGCTCATAAGTGGACATCTACGACGGCTACTCAAATTGAAGAGTTAGCTGCATCCGATCCTCAGGTAGTGGCTATCGGTGAAACAGGGTTAGATTTTTACAAAGCAGATAATAAAGAACAACAAGAATTTGTTTTTAGACAACAGTTAACCATCGCCAAAAAACTCAACAAACCGTTAATTATCCATTGTCGTGACGCTGCTCACTCAATGGCCGAGATTATTGATGATTTCCAAAAAAATCAAGGACTTGTCAAAGGAGTAATGCATTGTTGGGGAGGTAATCCAGAAGAAACTAAGATATTTATAGACTTAGGATTTTATATTAGCTTTAGTGGAACTGTCACCTTTAAAAAGGCTACCCAAATTCAAGAATCAGCTAAAATAGTAGATGATGATCGACTGTTAGTAGAAACGGATTGTCCATTCCTAGCACCAGTTCCAAAGCGGGGCAAACGAAACGAACCTGCTTATGTTAAATACGTTGCTGAAAAAGTAGCTGAACTTAGAGGTGTGACGCTAGAAAGTTTAGCATTACAAACTAGCGAAAATGCTTGTAGGCTATTTGGATTATCTATTGACACCAAAAATACCTAAAGGCTATTATATTTAGATTTCATCATTAAAAGTCAAACAAGTAAATTAATAGTTCGCTCTTTAATGGCCTAACATAATGCTGAGAGTAAGTTTGAGATTGACTACTCCCCGGATTCAACTCACGGGGATTCTAAGTAGATACTAAGCAACAGGATAAATCCTTGTTGCTTCGTCTATTCTTAGCTGACCAAAGATATATTCTTTGGGGACAAGTCAAAGTGCCCCTACACAGTCTGCTTAGGCCAATGCCTAACATTCTGCTTACTTTTTATTGATCAAACTAGCACAGGACAACTAAAGTTGTCTAGTCTCAACGACAGAAATAGCGTATATTGAGTTGGGAGACGGCCGGAATCAAAAAACTTATTAGAGTATAATTGTCTGGCAACTGCACCAAATAATTATGATATCTTCAATAAAATTATCGTTTAACTTGCTTTTCTTGAAAAATTAATATGTATTTTTTATTAGATTACTAATTAAGAAAAACTAACTTTTTGTATTAGGCTTTATGCTTTAAATGTACAACTATACTTATACTACTTAGGCGAAACTTCATCATCCTAACCAAATTATAAAAATGATATTATCTACAGCTTTTTTGTTTGATTCAAAAATAGTAGTTAGTGAGTAAACTTAACAGAAAAAAATTAAAATAACACTCAATAAAAATCATGAAATTTACTTATAAAAAAAATAAATTGGCACAGAATCTTTGCTTTACTCATGTATATAAACTGTAAAAATATTACACTAACTAATTTACAAGTGTATTACATATTCAAGTTTGAAATAAAATTTGTGGGAGATAAAATCACCCATAAAAAACTATAAATCAACAACCAGGATACTCAAGAATGATTCATCAAAAATTAAATATCAACACCCAAAGCAACCTACCAATTTTCAATATGCCCGATCTGATTGAAATTCAGAGGGCAAGCTTTCGATGGTTTCTAGAGTATGGCCTAATAGAAGAACTAGAAAGCTATTCTCCTATTACAGATTATACAGGAAAACTAGAACTTCACTTTATTGCCAAAAACTACAAACTAAAGCAACCAAAATACGTTGTAGAAGAAGCCAAACGTAGAGACAGCACCTACGCAGTGCAAATGTATGTTCCCACCCGCTTAATCAACAAAGAAACTGGAGAAATTAAAGAACAAGAAGTATTTATTGGCGATCTCCCCCTCATGACAGACAGAGGCACATTTATCATCAATGGAGCTGAAAGGGTAATCGTTAATCAGATAGTTCGTTCCCCAGGAGTTTATTACAAATCTGAGACAGATAAAAGTGGACGACGCACATATAATGCCAGTTTAATTCCTAACCGAGGTGCATGGCTGAAGTTTGAAACAGATAAGAATGACTTAGTTTGGGTCAGAATAGATAAAACCCGCAAACTTTCAGCTCAAGTATTACTCAAAGCTTTAGGATTAGGGGACAGTGAAATTTTTGACTCTTTGAGACATCCTGATTATTTCCAAAAAACAATCGAAAAAGAAGGACAATTTGGAGAAGAAGAGGCACTACTAGAACTATATCGGAAATTACGCCCTGGAGAGCCACCAACTATTGCAGGTGGGGAACAACTACTCCACAGTCGATTCTTTGACCAAAAAAGGTATGACCTAGGAAAGGTAGGAAGATATAAGCTCA
>NZ_JAAHGK010000328.1:0-6318 GCF_010672505.1 Okeania sp. SIO2B9
TGGAGACGACACAGAAATACTCACTGGTCAAAGCTGCCCTATAGAACGTTGTATAGATAAATATGTTCTTGCCATTAGTTGGCAACCTAGTTTCTGTCAAACAAAGCAAAGTAAACCAGAGTGTATTTCCCAAACAGCAGAACGCTACGATGCCACTAACTTTACTTTACATGGCTTATGGCCCGATAGAGCATCCTATTGTGGTGTGTCTTATGAAGATAAAAGTAATGATAAGCAGGGAGAATGGGATGATTTACCCCCATTGGATCTGGATGAACAAACAACTTCTGAGTTGGCAGTATTAATGCCAGGAGTAAAGTCTTATCTGCATCGTCATGAGTGGGTCAAACATGGAACTTGCGATGGACGAGATGAGGATACTTATTATGATATTTCCCTAGACTTACTTCGAGAAGTGAATGATTCTGAGGTACAGGAGTTGTTTGCGGAAAATATTGGTAAAATTATTACTCGGTCTCAGATAGACACAGCTTTTGAAAATTCTTTTGGAGAAGGAGCTGCTAAAAGTGTCAAAGTAAGATGTAGGGACGGCTTGTTTTCTGAGTTTCAAATTAAAATGCGTAGACCTCTAGTGGGAGACAAGTTAGCAGATATTTTGCTGCCGACAAAGACAGGGTTCTGCGATGATTTGCTGGTTGATGCTGCTGGGTTTTAGAAGTTGAAAGCTTTTGTTACTGGTGGCAGTGGTTTTATTGGGGCAAACTTGGTCCGGTTGTTGTTGCAGCAGGGTTATACTGTTCGATCGCTTGTTCGCCCCACAAGTTGTCTAGATAATCTCCATGGTTTGGATGTGGAGGTTGTGCTGGGTGACTTAAATGACTCCCACTTATGGGAGTTGATGGTGGGGTGTGAGGTTTTGTTTCATGTTGCTGCTCATTATTCTTTGTGGCAAAGGGATAGAGAGTTGCTTTACAGAAATAATGTGTTTGGTACGCGCAATGTTTTGGAGGCGGCACGACGAGCGAAAATTGAACGGACGGTTTATACGAGTTCTGTTGCTGCTATTGGGGTGGGGGTTTCTGGTGCGGTGGTTGATGAGGGTTATCAGTCTCCACTGGAGAAGTTGATTGGTGATTATAAAAGGTCTAAGTTTTTGGCGGAGCAGGAAGCGGTGAAGGCGGTTAATTTGGGACAAGATGTGGTAATTGTTAATCCTACTACTCCTGTTGGTGCTTGGGATATTAAACCTACTCCTACTGGTGATATTATTGTGCGATTTTTGCGTAGGCAAATGCCTGCTTATGTAAATACTGGTTTGAATATTATTGATGTTCAGGATGTAGCTTGGGGACATTTGTTAGCTTTGGAAAGGGGGAAATGTGGCGATCGCTATATTTTGGGAAATGAAAATCTGACACTTAAGGCGTTACTAGATTTATTGGAGGAAATTACGGGTTTAGCTGCTCCTAGACAAACTGTTCCTGTTTGGTTGCCTTTAACTGTGGCATGGGTTGATGAAATAATTCTGGGAAGTTTGGGGAAACTACCTTCTATTCCTGTGGATGGGGTACGAATGTCTCAACAACGAATGTATTATGATACTTCTAAAGCGGTGAATGAGTTGGGTTTACCTCAGTCTTCGATTAGAGTTGCTCTTCAGGATGCTGTTGATTGGTTTCGGGTTTATGGTTTGAAGGAGTGGGGGAGTGGGGGAGTGGGGGAGTGAGGGAGTGGGGGAGTGATATCAAATCCGGTAGCATTGGTCTTATTCAGCATTATTAAGATTGTAGGGGCGAATGGCCATTTGCCTCTACTGACGTGCTAATTATCAAAAATGTCATTGCCCCTGTGTTAATTACTTACAGCAGTTTTCTAGTTGATGAGGTACAAAGTTTTATTGCTCTAGGGAACAGGGAATAGGAAATATAAGAATAGTCCTACAAGTGTACCTTACTATCCTCAAAAGTGCTGTAATAATTGAAGTTTCACCTCACAAAAGCATTCTTTTTTCACTCAAATTCTCTAATTTTCATAACTACTAAATCTTTGTGATTTTCTCTCCTCCTGACTCCTGACTCCTGACTCCTGACTCCAAGAGACTTAACCAATCTATAACTGTTTAACAGGATTTGATATTACAACAAAATAAATAATAGTAGTAAAAATTTACCAGCAAATAATAAAGGTGTTGGTAATGGTAATTTTTTATCGCTTATATCAGGAGCGATATTATCGTTATTGGGAATAGTATCTACAATGAGAGTGATACCATGGTTACCTAAAACATATACAACTTCTCCTGTATTAACTGTAAGTTCTTGGATACATTTAGCATTCCATAAACTACCCCGATAACGAACTCTACCAAGTTGATTTGGTCGAATTATTTCATCAACTACTGCCTCTTTAGTCATGGATAACAAATATCGGTTATTTGTACTAGAAGTTTTGACAGCACAATTAAAATTATTTAACATCGATAGCTCTTCTCCTATATATAAAATTAATTGTAAGGATTACCTGTAGAAAAAATGGTAATTATTAGTTTCTCTATGACTTTTGGTTGAAAGTTTTTAGTATAATATTCTTCTGTAGTCTGTAGTCTGAGTCCGCTAAAAATTTATTTTTTACTTTTGACTTATTCAATATAGATAGTCTTCACCAAATGAAACCTCTAATTGCCAACTACTATATAATAATTGGTGTTAATTTTTTCTACATTTGAAGCTTCAGTCATCTAGGTAGTAAATCTGGAACTTTTAGTCAAAATTAGAAATTTTATAAATTCCTTGCAGAAGGAAGAAGGAAGAAGGAATAAATTTTAAGTTTTTGATATGTCGCGCCCTTTTCTTCGACTGCTATACTAGGCAATCAGAATTGATAAATTTCCAGAATGAAGAAAAAATAAATATTTTGCAGGTTAATCCTGAAAAATATAAACTTAATAGATATTATTTGTATTTTTCCGAAATATGGAGATAGTGAGCTGATATACTAGGTATTATTTTTTATATTATGTTTGGTTAAATATTTATACTTTGGTAGAAGAAAAGGAGCAAGTTTTTAACGGAGTCAGAAGTCAAAATTTAGATAGGAGAGCCTTTTTTTACCTACCACCTTCTTCAATGATATATATTAAGGAGAGAAATTAGAATATGGGAGGAAATCAATTTCGATTTAAACAGTTTACTATTCTACAAGACCAATGTGCAATGAAAGTCGGTACTGATGGTACTTTATTAGGAGCATGGGTAGATATTTCTGGAGCAGAAAAAATTTTGGATATTGGTGCTGGTACGGGCTTAATTTCTTTAATGCTGGCACAGCGTTCACGTCAGCGGTGTGGAACACTATCCCTTGCTCAAATTGATGCTGTAGAAATTGATGTTAACTCATCTATTCAAGCTAGAAAAAATGTGGAGCGATCGCCATGGTCAGATAGGATTAAAATTCATAATTATTCTATTCAGGAATATGCAGAATCTTGTCAAAAACAGTACAATTTAATAGTATCAAATCCACCTTTCTTTGAAAATGCTTCTAAGGCTGCAAAAAAAGCCAGGACAATTGCCAGACATACAGACTTTCTTTCGCAAACTGATTTATTACAAACAGCAGTTCAACTTTTGTCTGACACAGGTAAATTAGCTGTAATTTATCCGGTAGAGCAAGCTAAAAAATTTCAGATAAAAGCACGATATTTTGGATTATTTTGTCACAAAAAACTATATGTAAAATCCATGGCAGAAATTCCAACGAAGCGAATCTTGATGGAACTAAGTAAAAATCAATTACCCCCTCAAGAAAATACTCTTATTATTGAAGCTAAACAATATTTATACACCCCTGAATTTATCGCATTAATCAAAGACTTTTACCTAAAATATTAATCTCCTTCCTTCTTCCTGATTTAATATGACTGAATCACTAGAGACAGAACTATATTTAAGTTCAGAAAAAGACGAATTATTTGAAAAAAGCCCCTGGCCGAAACCTTTTACTTTTAATGCCGAAGTAGTCAAAGTTTTTGATAATATGGTATCTCGTTCGGTGCCTCTATATAGAGAAGTTGTAGCAGGTGCAGTGCATTGGACGCGGGCATATTACCAACCAAAAACACGCATTATTGATGTGGGGTGCTCCACAGGTACTTTCCTAGAATTATTGGGGCGATTTTTGAAACAGCCAGCAATTTTAGTAGGAATTGATAATTCTCAAGATATGCTGGATAAAGCTAAAGAAAAATTAGCTCAAATTCAAGATCTTCATCAGATAGAGTTAATTTGTGAAAATGCAGAAAATTACTCTTTTGAAAATAGTAGTGTGGTAGTGATGAACTACACCTTACAATTTTTATCTCTCCCTCAACGACAAAAATTATTGCAGGCAATTTATCAAGGTTTAGTTCCTGGTGGTTTGTTATTTATAAGTGAAAAAATTAGGTCTAGTTGTCCTCAGTTCCAAGAACAAATTGCCCGCCACTATGAAGCTTTTAAAGCTAAAAATGGTTATGCTCAGAATGAAATTGAACGAAAAAAAGAAGCTCTGGAAAATGTATTAGTTCCTTTGACAGAAATTCAACAATTACAAATGTTAAACGACAGTGGTTTTCAACAAGTAGAATCGCTGATTAAATTTCATAATTTCATCTCGTTTGTGGCATTAAAATAGTTGGATTAAATTAAAAAAGGGAGTAGGGGAGTGGGGGAGTAGGGGAGTGGGGGAGTAGTAAACATAAGAGTAATTAATACTAAATGGCTAATAATTATCAAAAATGCTATTCCACCTGTGTTATATCATGTCCGGTTGAATACTTATAAATAAATGACGAAGGAGTCAGGAGTCAGGAGGACCGAGTCAGGAGGGAAGAAAGAAGCAAGAAGAAAGAGGAGGAAAAGGAAAAAGAGGAGAAAGTTTTTTGATCGCTAATTATCCGGACATGATATTAATTACTTAATAATTGAAGTTCCACCTAAGAAAAGCATTCTTTTTTCACCCTTAGTAATCTATATAGATGTTGCATCCAACGTCCCTACTATTCTCTGTTCCCTGTTCCCTGTTCCCTGTTCCCTAAGCAGGAAAATCATAGCTAAATTCACCAACGCCAATTTTTCCTACTTATTTAGGCTGACTATTAAATATACAATTAAATATACAATTAATTTTATACCAATTTCATCAACTTAGGCTACACTACTTATCTTATTCTTTGTGTGAAATAATTCCCTGAAATTACTGTAGCGTCAAAGTTTTAAGCTGATAAAATCTTACTTTTAACTTTTGACTTTTGACTTTTGACTTCCGTGAAACGGTATTACTTGACTACTTACAGCGTATTTCAGGTTTATGAGGTACACTCGCAACAATTTTACAGCACTTTTTAAGATGGTGAGGTACAGTTCAATATTAATCTATATCCCCTATTCCCTACTCCCTACTCCCTACTCCCTACTCCCTACTCCCTACTTCCAAAATGTTAATATTAGCAGAACATATCCTATTCATCAAACTGTGAGGTTTTCTGATGTTGACTCTTTATCACACCCCAATATCTCCTAATTCCCGTCGCGTCTGGGTGACATTGCTAGAAAAAGGACTTGAGTTTGAGCTGGTAGAACTTAAACTGAGTGATGGAGAACAATTTCAACCGGATTATTTGGCCATTAACCCTTTCCACCACATTCCTGCTTTGGTAGATGATGGCTTTAATGTAGTGGAATCTTTGGCAATTTTGGACTATTTAGAAGCCAAGTACCCTACTCCTAATATGTTGCCTCAAGATGTCAAAGACCTAACAATTGTGCGAATGGTACAAATGGTTAGTGTTAATGAATTATTGCCTTCCATTGATGCATTAGTACCAAGAATATTTGATTTACCAGGAGAGGATTTAGAAAAAGTTGAGAAAGCGCAACAGAAAATTGCTACAGCACTAACATTTTTTGAGAAATTATTGGGCGATCGCTCTTATTTTGGTAGTGACAATTTAACTTTAGCTGATGTTGTTGCTGGAACAATTGTTCCCTTATTCTTAGTAAGAGGTGGTATTTCCTTGGTTGAATATCCTAAAGTAAGTGCTTGGTGCGATCGCTTAATGGCACGTCCAACATGGCAAGCTTCTGAGGCCACACCAGAAGCATTTGAAAACTTCAGGTCTATTCTGGTAGCTCGAATGCAACAAAATTGAAGAAGATGTTCAACAATTAATAATTAATAATTAATAATTAATAATTACCTCTCCTTGAAAAGAAGAAGATTGACGGGGAGCGTGAAATTTTTTTCTTTTTTCTCCTCTAAAGGAGAGGCTTTAAACCTCAATCATTCGGTAAGTGGTAGGTTTTAGGTATCATATAGAAA
>NZ_JAAHGK010000329.1:0-6317 GCF_010672505.1 Okeania sp. SIO2B9
TAGGTTGATCTATGAAGATTTAAAAATCAAAGAATATTGGATAGTTGATGTAAAAAATGTAGATATTATTGCTTTTACTATGGTTGATGGTGGCAGTAAAAGGATTACAGAATCTATAGTTTTACCAGGATTAGTAATAGATGTTTTAAAAGCGGCTTTACAACAGAGTCGAAGTATCAATCAAAATCAAGTTATTGCTTCCCTATTGTCTCAATTTCAAGAATCTTAATCAGAGAATATAGTAATCCTAAATTATGTTGTAATATTTTATCGTGGGGGTTTGGATAACCCCTATAATTTACGATTTTTGCTTAAAGAACTAATTTAAGGTTATAATTATTCTGATTATCTGTTTACAGCGGTTTTCATTTTGGGTAGAACACAGTAGGGAGTTGCATACAATGTCCTGGATTATCATTTTTGTAATGTGGTTCATTGACCTGAAAACTGCTGTGCTAGTTTATTTATCTTTTGAATTAGTAATTTTATTCCTGAAAACTAACAATTAAACATTATGTGGTTAGAAAATATTCAACTAACAATTACTCTATCTGACCAACAATTAGAAGAGGAACAGCTTCAAACAGATACCGAGAATATGTTGTCGGAAATTCAAGAATTTGATGGAGTACAAAAGGCAGATTTAATACCAATAGAAACTGCCGAACCTATATCTAAAAGTATCGGCGGTTTTTTAGTGGGAATTCTTACCGCAGAAATTAATGCTAAAAATCTCAAAGCTTTGGTTGGATATTTAGGCGATCGCCTCTATGGTAAGACTATGAAAATTAAAGCTGAAGGTAATGGTCGAAAGATAGATATTGAAGTTCGTAATCTGGAAGATTTGAATAAGGTTTTGAGAGAAGTAGATAATTTTTTGAATGCTTAAGGATATTTTTTCATGGCAAAAATAGCTCTATTAATTGGAGTTAGTGAATACCTCCCAGAATTTCCGGCTTTGCCTAGTGCGGTGAAAGATGTTGAGGCAATGAAGGAAGTTTTAGGTAATTCGGAAATGGGAGGTTTTGATAATATTGAGGTTTTGAAAAATTCCAATCGTCAACAGATAGAAGAGGCAATTTATGATTTGTTTGCTGACCGGAATAAGGATGATGTTTTACTTTTTTATTTTTCTGGTCATGGAGTTAAAAGTAGAGAGGGTAATTTATTTTTAGCTACTCCTCAAACTCGCAAAGGTGAAAGGGGAATTGTTACGCCGACTGCTGTGGGTGCTAGTCTTTTACAAAGTCAAATGAATGATAGTTTTTCTCAACGTCTGGTTGTGATTCTTGACTGTTGTTATAGTGGCGCATTTACTAAAGGAATGACTGCTAAAGGGGATGAAAATATAGATATTCAAACTGAATTAGGTGGAGAAGGTAGGGCAATTTTGATGTCTTCTAGTGCTGTTCAAAGTTCTTTTGAGTCGGAAGGTTCTGAATTATCTATTTATACAAAATATCTCGTTGAAGGTATTAAAACTGGAGCAGCAGATACCGATAATAATGGCAAAATTTCAGCCGATGAATTGCATCAATATGTGAGTGAAAAAGTACGCCAAGAATCTCCAGCAATGACTCCTCAATTTGAACCTCACAAGGAAGGTTATCGAATTTTTTTAGCACGTTCGCCACAGGATGAACCGAATTTAAAATTTCGTCGAGAAGTTAAAGAAATACTGATTAAAAACAATGGCGAAATTAGTTTGCTAGACCATAATTTTTTGGATGAACTCTATAGATAAATTGGGTTATCCCAGCCTGAATCTGAAGCTATTATAACTGAAGAAAAACAGCCTTATGAATTATTTAAAAATAAATTGAAGCGTTATGAAGACGCTTTAATTTTAGCAGTTAAAGAAAGTAATCCTTTAACAGAAAATAATCGCAAAACTCTCCAGAAATTTCAGTCACTTTTTGGGTTGAGAGATGAGGATATTGCGCCTATTGAGGAAAAAATTATATCCCAGCTACCAAAGCCACCTAATCCCAAACCTAAACTCAAAGTAGGGTGTTTTGTAATAATAGGTACAGGAGTTTTACTAAGTATTTCGTTTTTTACTTTACTACCAAAGTCAGCACCACCACCAAGACCATTACCATCGTTAACAACAACACTACCAACAGACCAAAACTCAAAGTATTCAAAGCTAGAAAATCTACTAAAAGAAAAGGAGTGGAAAGAGGCAGATATAGAAACTTCTCGTTTAATGTTGAAAGTTGCGGGGGGAGAGGAGCGAGGATATCTAAGTGAAAAAGATGTAGAAAATTTTCCTTGTACAGACCTCCGCACAATTGACCAGCTTTGGGTAGAATATAGTGATCGTAAATTTGGCTTTTCTGTGCAGAAGAAAATTTACCAGAGTTTGGGTGGAACAAAAGAGTATGATTCAGAGGTATGGAAAAATTTTGGAGATCAAGTAGGATGGAGAAAAGGAGACGAATCGTTGAGCTACGATGAGCTTTGGGAGGAGGATAACCTCCCTTCCATGTTGAAGGGGAACCTCCCTTCCATGTGGGTGCTTATTAATGGCAATAGGCTTATTAATGGCAAACGGTTTGTGGTCTTCTCTCGCGCAGAGACTTGTAGACTTTAACATATAAGCGTTTCAGCCGTCAACAGAAAAAAGTTTTAGGAACTTAATTTTACGAATTTTGTTGATTTCAGGATTTTGATACCCTTTTTTCAGTTATCAGTTATCAGTTATCAGTCTAGTAGGTTGGGTTAAGCGACAGCGCAACCCAACAAAAATCTATATCTATAGAAATAAAATATGTGTTGGGTTTCACTTCGTTCTACCCAACCTACGAAATGGTTGTTTTTTATTATTAGGAATTGTTTAACTCACTACCTGAATTTAACTCTTTATCTGTACCAGTCTATAAATGTTAATTTTCGGTGTGTTACGCTGACACTAACACACCCTACTAGACCTACTTTTCATCAAACTAAGCTGAAGGATGAGTCATATTTTTAGGAATCACAATCTCATCAAATTCCTCCGCTGAAACATAACCCAACTCCAAACAAGCTTCCTTCAAAGTCAACTCTTTCTCATGGGCAACCTTAGCAACTTTCGCAGCATTATCATACCCAATTTTTGGACTCAAAGCTGTCACTAACATCAAAGACTGTTCCAAATAAAATTCAATTTTTTTCTGATTTGCCTGCAAATCAACTAATAGAAAGTCCGTAAAATTATTACAACTATCAGCAATCAAATTAATCGACTGAATTAAATTAAATATCATCATCGGTTTATAAGTATTTAACTCAAAACTTCCCTGAGCGCCAGCAAAAGCGATCGCTGCATCATACCCCATTACCTGAGTCGCCACCATCGTCATTGCCTCACACTGAGTAGGATTAACTTTTCCTGGCATAATTGAAGACCCTGGCTCATTTGCAGGCAAAATTAATTCCCCAAACCCACACCGGGGACCACTTCCCAACCACCGAATATCATTAGCAATTTTCAACAACGAACAAGCTAAAGTCTTCAGAGTGCCGCTCGCCATAACTATTGGATCGTGAGCAGCTAAAGCAGCAAATTTATTCGGTGCAGACACAAATGGCAACCCAGTTATTTCACTAATATATTTTGCAGCAAGTTCGGCAAAACCACTAACTGTATTTAATCCCGTTCCCACTGCGGTGCCACCTAGAGCGAGTTCATACAAACTTGGCAAAACATTAGTTATGTGTTGTATATTTGCATCGAGTTGTGCCACATATCCAGAAAATTCCTGCCCCAATGTTAACGGTACAGCATCTTGCAAGTGGGTACGCCCTATTTTAACAATTTCGGAAAATACTTCTGATTTTTCCTGGAGTGCATCGCGCATTTTCTTGACTTTCGGCAACAACTTTTCCTGTAATGCTATTGCTGAGGCGATGTGCATAGCAGTGGGAAAAGTATCGTTAGATGACTGCGACATATTAACGTGGTCGTTGGGATGTATTGGTATTTTGCTTCCCATTTCTCCACCAGCAATTTCGATCGCCCGGTTAGAAATGACTTCGTTGACATTCATATTGCACTGGGTGCCACTTCCTGTCATCCAGACTCGCAGCGGAAAGTTACCATCTAGTTTCCCAGCAATTATTTCTTCTGCTGCTTGAGAAATTAATTTTGTTTTATCTTCTGGGAGTTTGCCGAGTTCGTGGTTGGTTTGAGCAACTGCCTTTTTGAGAATGGCGAATGCTTTGATGACTTCTGGTGGGATGTAGTCTTGGCCAATACAGAAGTAGATGAGCGATCGCTGAGTTTGAGCGCCCCAATAACGATTTGCTGGTACTTCTATTTTTCCCATGCTATCGCTTTCAATGCGCATTTTAGACGACATTAATTCTGTCATTAGTATTTTGATGATATGGTGTATCTTTATATTTACTTACATCATTATCTTTTATGGCACTGACTTAGTTAAATTTTTATTTTTTTGTCTTTAATTTATAAGAATTTTATGCTCATAAAATTATCTGATTATACTATTTTTATTCTCTTTAGCATTCAGGTGCCAAAGCTAAAGATTGCGAAAGGTTATTTTTATTTTGATATTTCTGTTTTTTTAACTTTAAATATTTTTCTACTGTGTCTAAGATTTTTTTTGCATTTGCTGGTTTTCTTAAAAAATCTGTTGCTCCTGCTAATAATCCCCTAGCCCGATTTAGATAATTATCCTGTCCAGTATAAATAATAATAGGAGTTTGTTTATAAATTGAAGCTTTCCGCAAAAAATTACAGAGTGCATAACTATCAACTTCCGGCATAACTAAATCTATAAATATTAATTCAGGATTTTTTTTAGCCATTAATCCTACCCCTTGCATTGGGTCAGTAATTTTCTCAATTTTATAACCTTTAGGCATCAAAATTTGCTCTAAAAATTTACCTGTTGTTGGTGTAGAATCTATACAAGCTATCAGAGGTCTATAACGATTTGTTGAACAGTAAGCTAGGTGTAATTGTTCCCATGGAGAAGGTAAATCTGGTATAGCTCGAACTTCTATTACACCTTGTTTTAAAAAATGATATATAGTACGAGTTGTTAAGGTTAAACATTGCCTTTTTTTAGCTGTAATATCCCACAAGGTATTTTCACCATTAAATTTATTAGTAAGAACCTGTATAGATTCTTCACTGAGACGACTTTGTAATTTTATAGATTGTTTAACTACCGGAGCTTGTTCTGGGAAAATATCATTAATACCTATTTTCTGCCAGCGTTCCCAAAGTTTTTGTGCTGCCTCTATAACTTGCTTTAATTCTAATGGAGATAATGCTAAGTTGGAACAAATTTCTGATGTTAATTCCCCATCGGATTGCCAGTTGAGATTTAAAATTGACTGACCTGCTAAAGCAAAGAAAATTTCATAGCTGCTACTACGGATAATTGCTTTACCTTGTTTTATAGTTATTTGTTCTTTAGTAAGACCTTGCTGAAGAAGCTTATATTCCCATAATTCTTCAGTAGATAGTAAATTAGCGTTAAATTTTAGATGCTGACAATGTTGACTAATTGTTCTGTACCAACGTCTAGTTTGATGTAATCCCCCTGTAGCATATAACATTTGTCCTCGACAAAAGTAAATCTGCCATTTTTGTTCGCCATTGTCTAATATTAGTTTACCTGTTGCTTGCTTGTGACTAAGTGCGGCCAAAACTTTCCATACTTTGTTACACCTGATATTAGTTATTAACATAATTATTCTATTTTATATTTGCTATCTAATTTTATCTCTAGTTTAATCATACAATCAAACTTTTTCTATAGGGTTTAACCCTCTACGGAGTATTTTATCCACGATTAATTATTAAAAAATTAATTTTTCTGAAAATTTTACTATAAACATATAGATTAACTAGCTGTAAGCTATCAGTTACTAGCAGTCAGCGGGGATAGTCCATATAAAAAAGACATCTAAAAGCTTGGGTTAAAATCCCCGACTTCTAGCTTGTTGTTTAATTTTATGAGGAGTTGAAATCCCATTCTAAAAAGCTGAATACTAAACGCTCTCTCGCTGTTTGCGGAGCATTCCATCAGGAAATACTTTTTAATAATGTTGATTTAATGATTTTATTAAGATTACTTTTTTAATATATTTTACGAGATATAACAAAAAGATTAGGCGGCTAGTCGTGATGTGGTTTATATAGAAACACTAGATTTGACAAGTGCAAAATTGTGTATCAAAATTATCATTAATGAATAATTAACTTATAATTGATCGCAATTTAGTGTTAGCTTCCTACAGCCATAAAAGTCAAATCATATGTTTGCCCCAAAGTGCTTTTCAAATCATTTGTAGAATGT
>NZ_JAAHGK010000033.1:0-11634 GCF_010672505.1 Okeania sp. SIO2B9
CTACTGAGAACACCAGCATATTTATGCCCCAACTGAGATTCCAGTTCGGCACGTCCTCTGGTATCGGAAGCCCGGAATAAACAAAAATCTTGATTGGTAAACACCCACAACCATTCCTTCACTCCTTGTAAAACTGTAGCCAAGCTTCTTTATCATCCCCATTTAGGGTGTCTAGTAGCTGGTAGACAGTTCACTATACACCTGTTGTTGACTATGAATTTGAATGATAACGATATTGTCTCATTGAACCCAGGTTAGCGTTGGAGATAGTAATTTCGACTCATAGAAGAGGCTGTTTTTAGCCTATATTAAAACAGCTATAGTGGTTGGGAGAACGTTTTTTTTTGATTGTTAATTGAGAAAATTAACAATAACTCTTGAAAATCTCATTCCCAAGAGGATTTTTGAGGGTGTCTACTACTCACTAGACACTGCACTAGACAGCGTACACAACACCTCACTGGACAGTTAACCAAGAAAATGTCACTATCTCCTCACAAAACTATTATCATGGCAGAATGTGACCCCTAACTGCTAATCAATGTGTAAGAAAATCCACGTCCACCCACAATAAAAAGTTAATTGTGACAACTAATGCACATTATCGAACTTCGCCAAAATTTAGGAGATGATTAAGACATGAAAGGAAAGAGAACAACCTCTTCCCACATCAACAAATTAAAAACAAGGGAACCTTAGATGAATATTCAAACTAACCTCAACAAAGCTTTTAGTTTCAGTTTAGTTGCTTTAACCGCTACTTCTTTATCATTAACTCCTGCAAAAGTTGCTTTTGCTCAGGTAAAAGTTGAGCCCCTGATCGCTCCTAGCGTTATAAATGAAGGGATGAACGGAACATGGAATTTACAATGGAAAGTCAACGGATTGTTATATAAAGGTCGTTTAAAAATGAATGGAAATTTTGGAACTATGGTTGTAAATGTAACTAGACCTAATGGTAGGAGAGTTTACTTTGAACAACAAATGAATATGCATCGTCAAAGAAATGGTTATACTCTTCAAGGTAATAGACCTACTTATCCAGGTAGGGATGCAATAAACCGTAACTATCAACCTGATAATTTTTATGTTGAGTTAGATGATAGTGGTCATTTGAAAATGAAAAATTGTTCTGATTATTCTGGTTATATTCCAGTCAGGATGACAAAAATTAATTAATTAATTCAATCAAGTTTAATCAACTTATTCTAGGGGTAGATTTGGCAAAAAAAACTGAGCTTGCTGCCCCAAGAACCATTATCATACTTACGACCCATCAACCTATCCGCCCAATCCTGAAGCTTGGAAGCTTCTGCCTGATTCTTTCTATTTTCAGCAGCAATTTGCAAAAGGTTTGCAGATTAACGAACACTATATTGAAGTTTATTAAAGTTAGCATCACCAGGGAAAATTTCAGCTAAAATTAGACAATATTTCTCTAATCAAGTCAAGTTGTGATAGAAAATTCACGTCCACCCACAATAAAAAGTTAATTGTGATAACTCATGCACATTATCTACCTGCTCAAAAATTTAGGAGATAATAAAAATATAGAGTAGGACTTACGCAACGAGACTAATTATACTGGGTTTATCTTGAATGATGACCAATTAATACGCTATATATAGCTTTACTGTGTAAGTCCTGATCAATTCAAAAAACAAGGAGAAAATTATGTTTACTGGAACTCAAAGAACTAGGTCTCTTCGTACTCTTACCTTTGGTAGCACTGGTGAAGATGTGAAACATTTACAAAGACAGTTAAATGTTTTTAGATTTGGTCCCTTGGTAGTTGATGGAATATTTGGTGTAGCAACAGAAGAAGCTGTGAAGAAATTCCAAAAATCCTCTGGTTTAACTGTGGATGGAATTGTGGGTTCCCAAACTTGGGCACGATTAGAATGGCTCGATTAGTAGTTGAATTCACTAACCAAAACTAATCAGGATTTACGCTAGCGGTATACATAAAGTCTACTAATTTAGGCGATTGTTGACGCAAAGCTCCGCTAACGCCTCAATATTTCTGCCATTCTTAAAGGCGTAAAACTAGAGTAACTGCAATTAAGTACCAAGTTCTCTGCTATCACAAACTAGATAACGAATTTACGGGATTTCAGCTTTCACTATCTATTAAAAATAGTTGATGAAAGGTATAGCATACCTTTTCTAGCTAAGAACTTAAAAGTTTTGCCACAAAAGAATTATAGGATTAGTTGGCACGCTCATTGCAGCGTCTCTAGTTTTAGCCCTAATTGCAGGTTTGTGTGTGCCAAATTTTATTCTGGCATTTTTATTAACTATAAATACGGATACAAAACAATTGAGTTTGGAGACTTAGTCACGAACCCTAGCTTTAAGCCATTTCCGAAAATGGCAAGATGCTAAAATATTCTTACAGTCTTATGAATACCTGCTGGACTGTAAGCAAGAACAGCGATGGATGGTGTATTTTGGCTAAGTCCTGGATAGACTAGAACAAGTCAATGATACTTTTTCCATAGTTTAGGTCAATATGGCGAACCTGTTATACGAAACTCCCTAGAAATAGAACTCTCTTCGTACAAAGATTTGCCATAGAAAGAACAATTTCTGCACCCATGAAGGATTACTAAAGATGAAACTACTCACTCCTGAATTCATTTACTCCATAACCCCTATCTTTATTGCAACGATTGGTGGAATCATTGGAGTTACTGTCTTAGTTACCGATAGTGATGATGCCAAATGGTCATCCGGAATCGGGTTAGCTGGAACAGCAATTGCTGGTGCCGCTGGTTTAGCACAGTCTAACAAAAATGAATCAACTGTTTCTGCTCGAGATGGCGTTGCGAGAGGAAACGGACAGAAAACAACGCCACACGTATAATTTATCTTATACGCACAGTTTAACTGGAACTAGACGTATAATTCGATGTACTCTAACAACATAATCAGCAAGAGACATTAAATACTCAATTGCTGCATCAACTGTTCTATGTATACCAGGCTTTCCTTTATTAACCATCTCAAATACCAGACCAATCTCTACATATAAATATGAATAGTAACATTGTTGTTCTCTATTATTAATAAGCTTAAAGCCAAATTGTATATCTTCATCCACCAAATCTTCTGGATGTTCAACTGCATATCCCCATTTTTCAATTGTAATTTTTTGTTCAACACTAGTAACCATTAAGCCCCCCTTAAACAAATTAATTCTTTCTAAGGTTCCGTCTCAGGGGAGCCGTCGTTGATTAAGTTTCCGTAATCTTTGAGTCTTTTGGATGGCTAAAAAAATTCAGTCAATGATTGCGTTTTTGGCAGCTTTAGTAGTCGGCAAACAATGATAGCGCAACCGCAAAACAACGGTGACAAATTCGGTACCGCTATGCTGAAACACTTTACCTGCACACGTCCTCACATAATAAAAAAATACAAAAATCATGATGAAACCGACGGACAGTGCAGGCCGCTGACGCTAAAGTATTGCTACCGAATTTGTTCAATACTTACATTCTGCCATCAGCGATAGTAACAGTAGCAGATACATAAACTGTGGCTCCGCCAAGGTTAAAGTTACTACTATTACTCCACCTTTTCTAAATAACAACCTCTAACTTTATACTCTGAAGATTTTTAATTTTTGACCCAATATTCTCTTTATGAATTAGGATTTTTTTTCACAACGACCCTCGTAATAATTAATCTTAGAATTTAATATCTTAGAAAATTTTAGACTAATTTTCTCATTAATTGATGGCCAATTATATAGCAGATAGTAGCCTCTAAATATAGGATGTGTCCAATAGAGGCTATTGGGATTTTGATTTTTTCTGGGAACTACCCAATTCCCAGTGATTTAAGCTGAAATCTTTACAGGATAAAGATTAGAGAACCCAGAGATTAACCCAAATATACCCAGACCTACCCAGAGATTACCCAGAACTACTGGGTTAAATTGGGTACATTTCTGGGTAGTTAAATACTTACTATGATTGAATTTCAGCTATTTCTACTGGGTTTTGGGTAAATGCTTTAAATCTCAATCGCGTTCCAGAGCCTTCTAATTGTCCATAGCCCATTTCAGCCAAATCCTTAAAGTAACTTCTGGCCACTTGAGCAGTAAATTTAGGTTTAACTTTGTCAAATTTCTTGCTAGTAACAATATCAGAACCAGATAAAAATTTATCCTTTCTTTGACAATAATCTAAGAGACTTTTTAGCATATCAGAAAGTGCTGGTTCAGGCTTCAGCAAACAAACTTTTTCAATAAAATATTGTTGTTGAACTATACTGTCAAAAGCCACTTGACAAACTGACTGAGGAATTAAATTAGTTGGTTCATTTGGATAGCTAAATAATAAATGAAGCAACCCACAATGCCTCAGAAACTTACCAGGAAATTTATTCAAAAATTCAGCCATAATCTGGTTATTTTCCTCCATGGCTTTAGTTTCCACCAAGCTGATTTTAGTGACAATATATTTAAAAGCATCCGGCGAAAACATAAATTTTTGCCCTGGTAGTTGAGCAGCCCAAACCAATAATTTATAAATATCCTCAGTAACGTCAACTGCACTGCCACCTGAAATCACTTCTTCTAAGGTTAGTGGTTTGTTCTCCATCCATAAGTAGTTGAATCTAGCAAAATGACCTGCACTGCGAAGGTTTGTCTGACTCAATAAATCCTGAAATACCTCCGGCTGTATTGCACCAATAATCCCCATTTGGCAGTTAAAACTGTTACCAGTCATTAAACTACCACCAAGTCTATCATCAGATTTCATACGGAGTTTGGGTGAAATGTTGCCATCGTAAAACTGCAGCCAAGCTTCTTTATCATCCCCATTACGGTATTGATTCATTGCTGCAAAGTGCGCTGATAATTCATCATAGAAAAATGTAATTCCTTTGTTGCCTTGGCGTTGGAACTGAGCGCAAACTGCCTCCATTGTAAAGCTGCTTTGTATGAATGTTCTGTAATGTACATCAATTGGTTTGTCCCCTGGATTTTTATCTCCTTTCTCCCATTCAGCTAGTAAAGATTGATAGTGTTGGTAGTCATCCATATAAGCATCAGCAGCTTGTTTTTCTAATTTTCCTAATGCCTTGCGAACTGGTTTAATAAATGGTGATTTACCTTTGCCAGAAGTAGCAATTAAACATACCCAACTGATTAATTTTTCTGACCAACCATCATGTACTTCCACCTCAAATTCACCATGAATAACTCCACTAATAGCAGCTATTAAACACTCCATTATTGCCAGTTCATCCCATCCCAGGTTCTGAGCGTGTAGGCTACACATCTTTAGTTTATCCGGCAGATAATCAGACTTTTTATTAGGGCGAGTTAGTGGGGTAAATAGCTTTTTTTCTTCTAAATCTTCTTGTTCTTTTTGAAGTTGCCAATAAATTGATTTAATGTCCAGTTTATTAGCTTTATATTTAGCAAACTCAATCTCCAGTTCCGATGATGATAAATCCTTTTCTAAAAGAGAGGCTGCCAGTTGCTTAGAATGTTTTTGTCGCTCATCAAAAAGTACCTCATTAAACTCATAAATATTAATCAGTCCTTGATTAACAATTTCTTTCTTTAAATCCTGAATTGCCCCTAAGTCAAAGAGAATTTCTCGGATTTGTCCTCTTAAATCATCTACTAAATATTCATGCGGATTCTTATGACGCTCTGGTTTTTCTAAGAGACTAAATTCCAGAACTTTTAAAGCATACTTCTCTTGTGATAACTGAGGATAACTTAGCAAGTTATTAAGATGGTTGATTAGGTCAGCTCTCTCCATTTTTACTAATAAGTCACAGATGATTGGTTGAGTTATTTGTTGGAAAATTTCATGAGATTCTTTACAAGCTCGGTACAAGACTTTATGGTCATTAAATCTAAATGAATCGACTGATATTTCTTTCTTATTTAGTTCCTCAAAATCAGCCCCATGCATGATTAAATTAGCAAATACTTGATTTGTTGTTGTTTTGTAAGCCCAATTATCTCCCATACTTTGTAATAAATATGGGTTAATATTGTCATAATTAGGATTGACTGACTCACAAGCATACTTTAGGCCATTACCTGAATCTAAATATCCAGGGGTTGTATTTCCACGAAGGTTGTCGTAATTGTTGCTTTTTGTTTCACTCATTATATAATACAATAATAATTGTCTAGTCGTTGTCTATTGTCTAGTCGTTATCTAATTGAATTTTAATTCCAAATAAAAAATAATTGGAATTATATTACAATCCTCTCAGAGTCCAATTCTGAGAGGATTAATTATTTATACCATTAATTTGTGATAGAACATTCATTGATTTCCTTAATCAACACTTTATAACTCCTTCAATCTATTCTCCCAAGACTTCAATAACACCAAATCATCTCCTTCTAAAAATTGACAATTACCAACTTTTTCACACATCCTCTGATATCTTTTTTTCTCATCTTCATGAAGCCAATCTTGATGATTGTATAGAGACTATAATCCTTCCATTTGGCCAATTAAATTATTATCATCTTTCGTATCTAATTCAAAAGATATTTCTAGCATTTTCTCATATTTATCAATCATAATAACTCCTAAATAATTGCTCTAATTTGCTCCAATAATTGTTTACCTTTCTGATAGCTCCTACCTTTCATTTGCAACACATTTTCAATGATGTAAGAATCGGAAGCGGTGGAAGTACGAATAAAATCGACTAGCTTAACAACTTCCGCTACTTCCATTTCTTCCAATGCTTCCACCCGTTTTGATAGTGTGAAAGTAGGTTGTTTAGCAGCTTCCTGTGATTCTACCACTTCAGGTGCGATCACCTCCTGGTTATTTGTAGCACTACCAAAAGATAATATTTGTTTTGCATCTTGGTTAAATCCTTGTTCACGGGAGTATAATATCGCAGAAGTTTCGGCATCAAAATCTAATTGTTCAGCACGTCTAATTACACCAATTAATTCTTTAAACTGAGCAGAAGTTTTACTAATTATCCAACCCAGAATAGAATGTCCTAATGACCATGCAATGGCAAAGTGTAATAACTCCTCATTGCGACTAATTACTGCATAAATACCAAAGAAAGATTGACCTAAAAGATAAAATTTAGTTACGTCATGTAGTTCATTTAGATGGCTTATAATTCTCTCAGTTGCCAAGTTCATCAGATAAAAACTCCTAAACTAAATCCTGATAGAAATGCTGTTGCTGTCAAGACAGTGAAAGCTATTAATTCCCAGAAATCACTAACTCCTCTTTTAATCCAGTAGTAACCAGTTAATCCAATTGTTGCTAGTAGTTTGAGAACGATTATTGGGATTAAAAATCGCCACCAACCTACAGCTTCATATCCTACTAAAATTGCAGCGGTAAAAATTCCTTGGAATAAAAATGTTGCTTGCCACATAATACCGTTTCTGTTTATAGTATAGTGATAAGGGAAGGTTGCAGCCTTCCCTAAAATCAAGTCAAATGTTTGTTAGCTTCTCAATTTGCTTCGGATTGCTGCTATATCAGCATCAGCTTTTTGGGAAGCTTGCTCATAGTTAGCAGCAGCACCAGCAAATGTCTTTCGCTTTCCTTGTGCGTATGCTCCAAATCCTGCTATGAGTTTGGCTGATTTGGCTGCATATTTAATTGCTTGTCTTGCATATCCTTTGACTCCATAGAAAGCATTGTTTCTGGTGTAGTCACTTTTTAGTAGTCTGGCAGCAGTTCGATATCCTTTAGCACTGCTTCCGTTTAGTTTTACCTGTTCGTTGACTTTACCTTTAAGAGCTTGATATTGTTGCTCATTAATGGTTACAGGTGACTGCAAATCTGCCATTGATTTATGTGGTTGCAGTGTACCAGGATTGGTTGGTGTCAGCGAATCTGTTGTTGCTTTTCCTACTAAGTCACTGGCAGTTCCTAATCTGTGTTCGCCGTTAGCAAGTGATGAACTGTTGCTTTGTGCAGCTCCTGATATTTTAGCAAGTGCGTTTCCTAAACCCATTATCTCTCCTTAGTTTCAGTCTTTTCTATTTCTCCTCTACTCTCTCCAGGAGTGATTGATATTGCTGCAATTGTGAATAGTGATATCAATGAAATTGGTATGAGAGTAGGTAGGAGTGTGTATTCTAAAATTCCTTTAACTCTCTTGTTTTTTGCCATTGTTTTGACTGGGAAATATAGGTGGTGAGTGAAGTTCATTGAATATGCTTTCATCTAAGTCATCGTCAGTTGATGATAGTTGATTCATTAGTTTTTCAACAATTATCATGCGTGCATCTTCTTTGAAGTCAGCATAATAATGTTGATATGCTTTACCCCAAGTGATAGCATCTTCACGAGCAGTGCGTTTAGCATCAGCAATAATTTCACTGAGTTCTAATTGTTGAAATTGTTTTTCAGACTGGGATTGAGTTGACTTCGATTGGTTGATTTGTTGCACTATGGCGCTGTTGTTTGTTGTCATTGTCGTAATCTCTGATTAATTTCAAAAGTTCAGGTAGGTGAAGTACACCTTGACCGCGCGAACGGTATGTTGCCATCCATCGAAACACAACGATAATTTCTGATGAACTTCTATCAAATCCTCTATCGCCCTTGAAGTGATTGAACCCACTGATATTGCATGACTTCAATAATTCCACATCTTTATATAGTTGTGGATATGAAATTGGAATGCCAGCGAAGGCAAGCCCTTCAAGTAATTGTTTCCGTGAAAGCCAGTCAGACTGCCCGATAGCAAACTGAATAGCTCGATGAATTTTGGCAATTGTATAGTAGTTGAAGTTGTTACTGGATATGTAGCCCTCCATAAAGTATATTAAAGGTATTGGTATTGTATTATCAAGGTTTAATAGCCTATAGTTCGTCCGGTTTCTCCCGTTCACCAGTCTATTTATTCCTTGAATATACTCTTATTATAAGTGAATTATAAGTATATGTCAAGAGGGAAAAAAGGTAGTCAGAAACAAATGAAACAAATATCAGTTAGTGTCCCTGACTATATATATAAAGCGTTAGTCTTTCTTACTGAAACGTCAGGTAAAAGCCAGAGTGCTTATTGCGCTCCATGGATTGAAAATGGTGTGATTGATGAAATTAGCAGATTTAGGAAACTTCAAAATGAAATGAATGACCTTGAAATTCCACTTGAAGATGAAGAATAGCTCTTAAGAAGCGGAGTTTCCAAGAACTGTTAAACTCGTTCTCTAGATTTAGTGTTGAGTACCTAAATCACTCGTGAGAACGCCACTTTTTCAATAAGTATATTTACTGTGTAGTGGGGTGTCTAGTAATCACTGTACAGTGCACTAGACACCCTTCACTGAACTATTGTGTACCATAATGCGGGTTTAGTTTGCCAATTATCCTGTTTGGCAATGTTTTTAATCAAAGACTGCACTTTATAACACAAATTCAGATGAACACCAGTAATGTGAATAATTTTGCCAGAAAAATTGGATTTTTGTTTTGAAGTGAATTAGAAATGCACATTGGTTATGGAAAATTCCCAGAAACAGTCTTATTTAACATTCGACTTGCAATTAAATACCATTTTCGTTACTGCAAATAAACCTTGGTTAGGATTGTTTGTAATGAAACAAGATAGGTTCTAACAAAACCATAGCTATGGCTAAGGTAGCTATCAACAAACCATCTTTTTTACCAGCAATCAGTATTCAGCTAAAATTCGGGGGTTAAAATCTCCATTATACGACTTGAAAACTGATTACTGATTGCTAACCTAATCTTCAACTAAACTAAGGAATTTTCTCAAATGACTGTATCAACAATGACTGTATCAACTTTGCCTGTATTAAAAGAAGGGGATAGTGGAGATGCTGTTCGGTTTCTTGAACAATTGTTATCTTCAATCTTTTGGTTCGGTCTACCAGTTGGAAGACCGACTCTTATTACCGATAATGTAATATTTGATGCCCAATATGATAGTCAAACCAAACAAATAGTAGCTGAGTTTCAACAAAATTATAACGCTACTTTTCCTTTTCCATCGCCTGATATTACAGTAGATGGAGTGGTGGGTCCTGAAACCTGGAAAGCTTTGGGTGATGCCATCTTCAAATACACTTATTAAAACTATCGCTCTGACAGAAGGTATAAGGAGTCCTCATCTAAAAGTGTTTCATTTTAGATGGGGGAGCCTCAACTATAAGGAAGTTTAGTTGAGGTACTTCACTCCTTTATCCATACTTCTTTGATACACTACCAAAAGTTCTAGTTATTGCGCAAACAGAAATATAGGGAATAGATTCAGTCGGAGGCTAAAACCTTATGAACATGAAATGGAAAAAATTAATATTAATCTTGTTTATTTGGCTCGCCACTGAATTCTTTCTGAATTTCACAGGATTGGATGAGGTAGCTAATTACAGTGAGTATATTCTACAAATCAATCATCAACATATTGAAGCGCTCGACTCACCAATCATGTTTTAATATTCGACACGTTTATGGCAATTTTCAGGGGAAAAGCCGTAGTAGTCTCTGCTCTACCTGGATAGAGGAAAGCATAGGAAATGAAATACAGAGACTGGAAAGGTACAAAAAAATTGATAAGTTATTGGAAGATAAAAATCACTCTTGAGTATACGCACCTCACTGGACAGTTAACCAAGAAAATGTCACTATCTCCTCACAAAACTATTATCATGGCAGAATGTGACCCCTAACTGCTAATCAATGTGTAAGAAAATCCACGTCCACCCACAATAAAAAGTTAATTGTGACAACTAATGCACATTATCGAACTTCGCCAAAATTTAGGAGATGATTAAGACATGAAAGGAAAGAGAACAACCTCTTCCCACATCAACAAATTAAAAACAAGGGAACCTTAGATGAATATTCAAACTAACCTCAACAAAGCTTTTAGTTTCAGTTTAGTTGCTTTAACCGCTACTTCTTTATCATTAACTCCTGCAAAAGTTGCTTTTGCTCAGGTAAAAGTTGAGCCCCTGATCGCTCCTAGCGTTATAAATGAAGGGATGAACGGAACATGGAATTTACAATGGAAAGTCAACGGATTGTTATATAAAGGTCGTTTAAAAATGAATGGAAATTTTGGAACTATGGTTGTAAATGTAACTAGACCTAATGGTAGGAGAGTTTACTTTGAACAACAAATGAATATGCATCGTCAAAGAAATGGTTATACTCTTCAAGGTAATAGACCTACTTATCCAGGTAGGGATGCAATAAACCGTAACTATCAACCTGATAATTTTTATGTTGAGTTAGATGATAGTGGTCATTTGAAAATGAAAAATTGTTCTGATTATTCTGGTTATATTCCAGTCAGGATGACAAAAATTAATTAATTAATTCAATCAAGTTTAATCAACTTATTCTAGGGGTAGATTTGGCAAAAAAAACTGAGCTTGCTGCCCCAAGAACCATTATCATACTTACGACCCATCAACCTATCCGCCCAATCCTGAAGCTTGGAAGCTTCTGCCTGATTCTTTCTATTTTCAGCAGCAATTTGCAAAAGGTTTGCAGATTAACGAACACTATATTGAAGTTTATTAAAGTTAGCATCACCAGGGAAAATTTCAGCTAAAATTAGACAATATTTCTCTAATCAAGTCAAGTTGTGATAGAAAATTCACGTCCACCCACAATAAAAAGTTAATTG
>NZ_JAAHGK010000033.1:11734-15156 GCF_010672505.1 Okeania sp. SIO2B9
CACTATATTGAAGTTTATTAAAGTTAGCATCACCAGGGAAAATTTCAGCTAAAATTAGACAATATTTCTCTAATCAAGTCAAGTTGTGATAGAAAATTCACGTCCACCCACAATAAAAAGTTAATTGCATAGTAAATAAATCAAACATCAAGCATTAAAATTTGCTTAACAACCATTAGCATAATTGAAAAATCAAGAGAAACCTTGTTAAGTAAGTAAAAATAAAGATAAGCCTTGCTTTTCCAGAAAATATCAATCAAAATTAATTAGTAAATTTTCAACATAGACAACTTTGAATTATGAGTAAATCACCACTTCATGCCTTTTTCGTTGGTAGAGCTATTGCAGAAGGAGTTTACGAACAACTAGAAAATGTTGTTACCAACTCTCTTAGTACACTAGGAAAATTTGATGCAGAGCAAAGAGAGAATTTGCGAAGTTTCATTGAACAAGCATTAGAAAGAGCAGACCGGGAAGCTCAAGCAGAAAATAATGTCAGTAGCTCCAGCAACTTAAACTATCAACCCAAAGACCTACAAGCTATAATCGACGACTTAAGAGCTGAAGTCGCTCAAGTTAGATCGGAACTACAAAAATATCGTAGTGGTTCTGTCTAAAGACAACCCAACCGCTAATTTTGTCCATTGCTATCAGCAAATCTTTAAATCATATCACAAATTATTATATACTGCTACTGTGTCTGTTCTCCTTGATGACAACATCATTAACCGCAAGGGACAAGCTAACTATACAACTGGAGGCTCAATGACCAAAGCCTCCACAAAATCCTATAGTGATAAAGCTTATCGCTGGAATAGAGAAAATTATTCTCGCCAGCGTCGTTACATTGATATTTGGGCTTTTTTTCTCACCTGGCTAACCTGGCTATGGGTAGACAAAAAAAATTGGAGCTACCGAGGGGGAGTAACAGAAGAAAAGAAAAATCTCAGACGTCGCAAACAAGCAATTTGGGTACGAGAGACAATGCTAGAATTAGGTCCCACCTTCATCAAGTTGGGACAACTATTCTCTACCCGTGCAGACTTATTTCCTGTTGAGTACGTCGAAGAGCTTTCAAAACTCCAAGATAAAGTCCCCGCTTTCAAATACGAACAGGTAGAAACAATAATCTTAGAAGACCTCGGAAAAAATACAGACGAACTATACCATAGCTTTGAACCAGTACCCCTAGCTGCGGCGAGTTTAGGTCAAGTTCATAGAGCACAACTTCATTCTGGCGAAGATGTAGTAGTCAAAATACAAAGACCAGGGCTGAAAAAACTATTCCAAATCGATCTAACTATTCTTAAAGGGGTAGCTCGTTATTTTCAAAGACATCCAGAATGGGGTCGCGGTCGAGATTGGTTGGGTATCTATGAAGAATGTTGCCGAATTCTGTGGCTAGAAATAGATTATCTCAACGAAGGTCGCAATGCTGATACCTTTCGCCGTAACTTCCGAAATTGTAATTGGGTAAAAGTACCAAGAGTTTATTGGCGGTATTCAGCACCACGGGTACTGACCTTAGAATATGTCCCGGGTATCAAAATTAGTAATTATGAAGCTCTGGAAGCGTCAGGTCAAGACCGCAAGGCTTTGGCTAGAATGGGGGCTGAAGCTTACTTAAGACAACTTTTGAATGACGGGTTTTTCCATGCCGATCCTCATCCGGGCAATATTGCTGTTAGTCCAGAGGGGGGATTGATTTTCTACGATTTTGGCATGATGGGACAAATCAAGTCCAATATCCGGGAAAAACTCATGGCAACTCTCTATGGCATTGCTTCAAAGGATGCTGAAAGAGTGGTTGTCTCTCTAATAGATTTAGGAGCGTTAACTCCTACTGGAGATATGGGTCCGGTGAGACGGTCGATCCAATATATGTTGGATAATTTTATGGATAAGCCGTTTGAAGCTCAGTCAATCACAGCTATTAGTGATGATTTGTATGAGGTTGCTTATGACCAACCTTTCCGTTTTCCGGCAACTTTTACTTTTGTGATGCGAGCTTTCTCTACTTTGGAGGGGGTTGGTAAGGGTTTAGACCCAGAGTTTAATTTTATGGAGGTGGCACAACCGTTTGCCATGGAGCTGATGTCTGATGGAAATTCTCAAAATACTATTTTTAATGAACTAGGTCGTCAAGCGGCTCAGGTTAGTTCTACTGCTTTGGGTTTGCCTCGTCGTATTGAGGATGCGATTGATAAGTTGGAGCAGGGGGATATTAGGGTTCGGGTTCGGGCTACGGAAACAGATAGGTTGGTTCGGCGGGTTAGCAATGTGCAAATGGGTACTAATTATGCCCTGCTTATCAGTGGTTTTACTTTGTCGGCGACTATTCTCTATGTTAATAATCAGCCTGGTCTAGCATTAGCTTTGGTTTTAGTGGTTGTTGTGATGGGGTTTGCTTTTATACGATTGTTGAAGCGTATTAATAGGTTAGACAAGATGATGTAATAAATTTTTTCTATCTTTAACTATTTTTACCCACCCTAGTAAATTACATTTGGTGGGTTTTTAAGTTTTAGTTATAGGTTTTAATTTTTTGTTTGAAAATTTTAAAGTTTGTCATCGATCTCTGACAAAAAAATTTTGAAGTTTTCTCTATTGGCTAACGAAGTTTCAATATTTTCACTTCTGTTCTTCAATTTTGTGGTAAGCTATGAACAGTGGTAAATTCCAACGGCTAGTTATCACTTGACTAGATCTTAAAGCTGCAAATACTGATTATTTGGTTGTTTTGCTTGGCGATCGCTCCTATCTTCCTCTACTATGAATAACTAATTTTTCTCTTCTCTTTTTTATGGGAGTTGACCTATCTACTTTTTTGTGATACTTAGGTTGTGATTTTGGTAGATATTAGCCTTTATTTCACTTAGTTCTTTAGCTTTTTGGTGTTCTTTAGTTGAATAAAAAGTCATGTGCATAGGCGAACAGCCCCTAAAAATAAAATTTTATCAAAATTTTTGAGCCAAGGCAACAATCCCTCCCATTACCGATTTTTTTTATCAGCTTTAGAGAATGAATGTTTTTGTTTTGGGTTTATAGATAGCGATCGCTTCTAGAATTTTAGATATGATTGATACTTAGAGGATACGAACATGGAAAAATTCATCTGATTTTTCCTGAGCTTCACAAAATGATTTTCGGCGGTCTAGGTTTGGCTAGCTATTTCTATGACAAAAGAGATTATTAGTCTGAAAAAATACTTTTACCGGGTTGAATAAAAAGTCATGCGTATAGGCGAGCAATCCCTAATAATAAAATAGTATCACGGTTATTTAGGGAGTGCAAGACAAAATCCATCGCCGTTTTTTTTGGAGCTTAATAAAATGATTGTAGGATAACAATAGAAGTAGCGATTGCCACAAGAGAGAAGAAAAAGTGGCAGTAAGATTTTCCCTTGCCAGAGGTTGTTCATT
>NZ_JAAHGK010000330.1:0-6307 GCF_010672505.1 Okeania sp. SIO2B9
ATCTAGGTCTACGAGTATTATAATCAGCAACTTCTGTATCAATCCAAAGTATATTAGCAGTAGCTAATTGTTCAATACATTTTTTAAGATCATTATTATCTGTCAAATAAAACATATAAAATAAAAAAATATTAAAATTATAGTGTTAATACCAATTCACTTTAGGTATGTCACAAATAGTTTCGCTCCTTTAAATGTTAAATAACTTCCGTAAATTACCAAATCATTAAGACTTAAAGCCTCTCCTTTAAAGGAGAAACAAGAAAAATTTTTCCTTTGAGTCAATCCTCTTCTTTTCAAGGAGAGGTAATTGTTAATTATTAATTATTAATTGTTGATGTATCATCAAAGTTTTGAGCTTCTATAAAATTTTAATTCATCACTTTTGACTTTTGACTTTTGACTTATAACTTCCGTGAAACGGTATCAGCAACAATAATCTCTTTTAAGGACAAGTTGTACCATCAGGCATAATTGCTCCCCTCATATCTGCATCTCGTAGATTAGTTTTATTTAGCTTTGCATCAATCAATACAGCTTTAATTAATATTGCTCCCGTCAGATTTGACCAACTTAAATTAGCCCGAAATAAATTAGCTCCACTCATATTAGCTCCTCGAAAAGTAGTCCAACTAACATTAGCAGTTCGTAATTTCGCTCCACTTAAATTAGCTTCACTCAGAGTAGCTCCAATAGTAGTAGATTTGCTCAATTCAGCTTCACTCAGATTAGCCCTACTTAACATTGCCCCACTGAGAATGCCATTACTTAGATTGGCCTCTTCTAAAATTGACTCATTCATCAAGGCATTTGTTAAATTCGCAGACTCTAAACTTGAGCCATTTAAAATAGCTCTGATCAAATTAACGCGAATCATTGTAGCTGCAGTTAAATTAGCTGCCGTTAAATTAGCCTGACTGAAATTAGCTTCCGTCAGGTTAGCACCTCTTAAATTAGCTTGACTGAAATTAGCTTCCCTAGAATTAGAACCCCGTAAATTAGCCTCACTCAAATCAGCGTTATTTAAGTCAGTTTTCACCAGACTCGCTCCAATCAAATTAGCTTCACTCAAATTAGCCCCATTAAGATCAGCATCCCCTAAATACACTTCTCTGAGATTAACTCCACATAGGTTAGCACCCATAAGTTTTATATTACGGAAGTTTGCCCTAGTAAAGTTACTATTACTTAAATCAGCTCCCCTTAAATCTACCCCTACTAGGGTAATACCTTTAAAATTTCTTTCCCCTTCTGCATACTGTTTTAGAATTTCTTCCGCCTCCATTTGCACCGCCTCAAACTATTTTCTATTTTACATTTTATATTTAAACTAGGACATTACTAATTTACAAAAGCAAAAGAGAAACCCTACATATACCTAATTAACTTATTAAGCAGCTTTTTCTGTAAAACTTTTCGCTTTCCTACTATATTCCGTTGAAGAAGTAGCTAGGAGTCGGGAGTCAGAAGAATGTGGTCTATGGGGATTGGTCCCTCAGCAACCGCATTTGCACTGTGTAGACAGTGGGGTATTAAACCCATAAGGGAAAAGATCAAATTACAGACACCAAATTAAGGGCTTAAATTTAGTAATCTTATTGTAAATATCTCAAAAACCACGCTGATATTCTGAGAAAATTAAGAACATAAGTACAACAAAAAAAATACTATGCCAGAGAATGTCAGAAGCCAATTAATCACAAAAGGAGTACAACGTTCTCCTAACCGAGCTATGCTCAGAGCTGTAGGTTTTGAAGATTCAGACTTTACTAAACCGATCGTCGCAGTAGCTAACGCTTATAGCACTATTACCCCCTGTAATATGGGCATCAATGATTTGGCCATGCGAGCCATGGCAGGAGCCAAACAAGCAGGGGCAATGCCACAAATATTTGGCACAATTACCATTAGCGATGGTATTTCTATGGGAACTGAGGGAATGAAATATTCTCTCGTTTCTAGGGATGTTATTGCCGACTCCATCGAAACAGTTTGTAATGGCCAGGCAATGGACGGACTTTTAGCCATCGGTGGGTGTGATAAAAATATGCCTGGAGCAATGATAGCGATCGCTCGAATGAATATTCCTGCGATATTTGTCTATGGTGGTACTATCAAACCAGGTAACTATAATGGTGAAGACTTAACCGTAGTTAGTGCTTTTGAAGCAGTAGGAAAATACAGTGCTGGAAAAATTGACGAACAGCAGCTCAGTGAAATTGAACGTAGAGCTTGTCCAGGTGCTGGGTCTTGTGGAGGAATGTTCACTGCAAATACTATGTCTTCCGCTTTTGAAGCAATGGGTATGAGTCTGATGTATTCATCAACTATGGCGGCCGAAGATGCAGAAAAAGCTGATAGTACTGAGGAGTCTGCCAAAATTCTAGTAGAGGCTATCCGCAAACAAATTTTACCTCGTCAAATAATTACCCGCAAGGCTATAGAAAACGCAATTTCGGTAATTACTGCAGTTGGGGGTTCCACTAATGCAGTTCTACATTTATTAGCCATTGCTCATGCTGCTAATGTAGAATTATCCATTGATGATTTTGAAACTATTCGAGCAAGAGTCCCTGTATTGTGCGACCTCAAACCAAGCGGTCGATACGTTACAACAAATTTGCATCAAGCGGGTGGTATTCCTCTAGTCATGAAAATGCTCCTCGAACATGACCTACTCTACCCAGATGCTTTAACCATAACAGGTAAAACTATTGGAGAACAGTTAGCAGACGTACCTTCGGAACCACCCTCCAATCAAGATGTAATTCGCCCTTGGAATAATCCGATGTATGCTCAAGGACATTTAGCTATTTTAAAAGGAAATCTGGCAACTGAGGGAGCAGTTGCTAAAATTACAGGAGTTAAGAACCCAGAAATAACAGGTCCGGCAAAAGTATTTGAATCAGAGGAAAACTGCTTAGAGGCAATATTAGCAGGAAAAATTCAAGCAGGAGATATTGTTGTAGTCCGTTATGAAGGACCGAAAGGCGGGCCAGGAATGAGAGAAATGTTGGCACCAACTTCGGCTATTATCGGTGCTGGTTTAGGAGATAAAGTAGGGTTGATTACTGATGGTAGGTTTTCTGGTGGTACTTACGGTATGGTAGTTGGTCATGTAGCTCCAGAAGCAGCAGTAGGTGGCGCGATCGCTCTGATAAAGGAAGGAGATATGATTACTATTGATGCTCACAAACGTTTGCTACAGTTAAATATTTCTGATGAGGAGCTACAACAGCGTCGTCAAGCGTGGCAACCTCCAGCACCCCGGTATACCAGAGGTGTATTAGCAAAATATGCAAAGTTAGTATCTTCTAGTAGTTTTGGCGCAGTAACTGATGCTGGACTAGGTTAGAAGTGTGGTACAATTAACATCAATTTGCGAGATTTTCCATTAGAATTAGATTAAAGATACAGTTTCTGTGTTGTAGCTTAGGATGTAATATCAAATCCGGTAGCATCGGTGTTATTCAGTATTATAGGGGTAGGGGCGAATGGTATTCGCCCTCTATTTTAGGGGCGTTTTGCTCCGCAACAAGTAAAGTGGAACTTTGCCCTAGGGAATGACCATTTGCTAGCACATAACTATCGTTAACGTCCCTACAAATTGTATAACAATCAAGGTAACTATATTACGATTTCTCGGGAATCGTAGCCAACAGATTTAATAGGGATAATTTACCAAAATATGGAGATAAAAAAACCGAAATTTAGTTGAAGAAGAGTAACAAGAAGCTTGTATAAAACTAGAGAAAATAAATTATTAAATGCAGATATAAATGGCTAGTTGAACATTATTAAAAAAGTAATTCCTGATTCCTTTGACAAAGTAATAAAGGGTTTACCGTTGAAACCTGTGGTGGTAGAACCACTACAAACAATTAATCTTTAAGGCTTTTGAGGAAGTTTGAGTAAGTTTAGTTGAACGGTTAGTCAATTCACCAACTCTCTGTTCCCTGTTCCCTTTAGTTATGAATTATTCACGGCCTCCTCGTAATTCTCAAACTCTCTTGGGTAATATTACCCAGATGGTTCAAACTATTCATGCCAATGTTAACTTTTCCCGACTAGCACTGAGACCTAATGCTAAAGTACCTGAACTCTGGATACAGGAAACAGAGAATACTCCAGCTAAAAAATATCCTCTTTTGGGCGATCGCTATTTACTAGGCCGTTCTTCCCAAGCTTGTGATATTGTCATTCGTAATCCCCTGATTAGTAAAATTCATCTGTCTGTCTCTAAAAATACTAATAAATCTAACGCTCCTTATATAGTTAAAGACGAGAATTCTGCTAATGGTATCTACAACGGGAAAAAACAAGTTTCTCGTATGTCTCTACGTCATGGCGATGTTCTAACTTTAGGACCACCAGTACTAGCTGATACTGTTAAAATTCGATATGTAGACCCTCCTGTTTGGTATTTTCAAGCATTTCGTTATACAGTCTTCGGTCTTTCTGGATTAACTGCTTTAATCAGTTTAATGATTCTACTTGAATGGACAAAATTTCAGGTAGACCCTTTACCTAATCCAATTACTGGCCCAGTAGTAGTCTATGCTCGTGATGGACAAACTCCTCTACGTCCCACCTATAGAAATGCCCATTATGAATTAGGGCGCATATCTAAATTCTCTAAATATTTACCTGATGCAGTTATTGCTTCTGAGGATAGTCGCTTTTATTGGCATTTCGGCGTAGACCCCATCGGAATTACTAGAGCAGTATTGACAAATTTGAGGGCAGATGGTATAAGCCAAGGAGGAAGTACAGTAACTCAACAATTAGCAAGAAGCGTCTTTCGTGACTATGTAGGTACAGAAGATTCTTTGGGCAGGAAATTACGAGAGGCAATAGTATCTTTCAAAATAGAGGCTTTTTATAGTAAAAACGATGTATTATTAAATTATCTGAATAAGGTTTATTTAGGTTTAGATTTATACGGATTTGAAGATGCCTCAAGATTTTATTTTGGTAAAAGCGCTCAAGATTTAACTTTATCAGAAGCAGCAACATTAGTAGGAATTTTACCAGCACCTAATACTTTTAATCCTGTAGAAAATTATCAAATAGCTATAGAAAAAAGAGATGGAGTAATTTATCGAATGCTCAGTTTGGGGATTATCGACCAACAAGAAGCAGATAGAGCAAGGCGATCGCGGGTAGAAATTAATCCAAAAGCTATAGAAATTCTCCAAAGTACAATAGCACCTTATTATTATAGTTATGTATTTAGTGAACTGGAAGAATTATTAGGAGAAGATTTAGCTAGAGAAGGAAATTTTGTTGTTCAAACAGCTTTAAATCCTGAAATTCAAACCTTAGCAGAAACAAGTTTACAAGAAGCAATTAACAATGCTGGGTCTTATGCTAATTTTTCTCAAGGTGCGGTAGTTACTATAGACTCTAAAAATGGAGAAGTTATCGCCTTGACTGGAGGTGAAGATTATCAACAGAGTCAGTTTAACCGGGCAACTCAAGCACAACGTCAACCAGGATCTACTTTTAAAGTTTTTGCCTACGCTGCTGCTTTGGAAAGAGGGATACCACCAACAAGATTATATTCTTGTAATTCTCTGAGATGGATGGGTCAAACTTACGGAGGTTGTCAACGCAGTGGCGGTAATACAAATATGTACACTGGAATAGCACTTTCTGAAAATGTGGTAGCTTTGCGGGTTGCTCAACAAGTTGGTTTAGGTAATGTCGTCAGGATGGCAAAGCGTTTAGGGGTTAAATCTAAGTTAGATGCTGTACCAGGATTAATATTGGGTCAAAATGAAGTTAATGTATTAGAAATGACTGGTGCTTATGGAGCGATCGCTAATCGTGGAGTAGGAAACCGTCCTCATACTATTAGGAAGATTATTGATACTAGCGACTGTAGCGATCGGGATAATATCTACACTTGTCGTTGTATTTATTCCTATAATTCAGACCCAAAGTGTGAAAACACTCAAGGGGATATTCAAGCTAACCGCCAGATATTAAAACCACAAATAGCGGATACCATGACTCAAATGCTTCAAGGAGTAGTGCAATATGGTACTGGTCGTGGAGCTTATGTAGGATTAGATGAAGCAGGTAAAACGGGTACAACTAATAGAGGAGTAGATTTATGGTTTGTTGGTTATATTCCTAACAAAAGTATGGTGACAGGTATTTGGTTAGGAAATGATGACAACTCTCCTACTTATAGCAGTAGCGGACAAGCGGCTCAGTTATGGGGGAATTATATGAAAAAAGTTGTGGCTGAGTAATAATAAAATTTGCGAATTTGTCAAGCGTTATTTCATGATTTGAGCTA
>NZ_JAAHGK010000331.1:0-6303 GCF_010672505.1 Okeania sp. SIO2B9
CTCAAACGTCAAGTGGTGTTTGACGAAGACCCAGAACAGCGAATAGCAGCATTGGAAAAGCTAGCCATAGAATGGAAAAATCACCCGGATACTGTAGCTATTCTTAAACAATTAGCTATATCCGATGGATGTCCAGATGTGCGGAGAGCTGCAACAGAATATCTTGTCCAAGGCAGGCAAAACGATCCTAATATTTTACCTTTTCTTAAACAATTTGTAGTATCTAACAATGAATATTGGTGGGTACAAGAAGCCATACTTACCCAATTAACTACAGGTTGGCATGACGATCCAAATACGATCGCTTTCCTGAAACAACTGATTTTGGCAGATCAATATCGTTCCTCAAATGTACGTTATGCAGCATTAAAACAGTTAGCCCAAAACTGGCAAAATGAGCCAGATACCCTAGCATTTTTGAAACAACGAGCTGTATCCGATGTTGATGAAGCTTTGCGGGAAACAGCAGTAGAACTTTTAGCTGAAGGTTGGCAAGATATAGATACTCTCACCTGGCTAAGACAAAGAGCAGAATCAGATAAACATTGGGGAGTACGTTTAACCATCATAGAAAAATTAAATCAAGATGGGAAGTACGACCGCAAGACTTTAGCTTGGCTCAAAGGAATGGCAATGTCTGATCCAAGCCCTTATGTGGCTTCAGAAGCAGTATTCAAGTTAGCTAAACTGGCAAAAGATGACATCGATACTGGAACTATTCTGAAACAATTGGCTTTGTCTGCTCAAGCTTCAGAGGTAAGACGAGCTGCGATGAGTCAACTAGCAGAAAATTTGGGAAGCGATCCAGATACGCTATTAACCCTCAAACAACTGGCAGAATTTGACCAGTGTTCTCATGTCCGACTTGCAGCAGTGGAACAGTTAGTAACAGATTGGAAGGAAAATTCTGATACAGTAGCTATTATGAAAAAGTTGGCTATATCAGACACAGCTTCAGAAGTGCGAAAAGCAGCAATGGGCTATTTAATCGAAAACTGGCAAAAAGACTCTGATACAGTAGCTATTCTGAAACAGGTTGTGCAGTCAGATGAATGTTGGCGGATGCGAGAACTGGCAGTAGTACAGTTGGGTGCATTTTGGCAACATGACCCAGATGTGTTGACTTTTCTCAAACAGCAGGCTGAGTCTCCTGAGTGCTGGGTAGTGGGAGAGATAGCAGTAGCACAATTAACTGTTGGGTGGAAAGATGACCCTAGTGTTTTAGCTCTCCTGAAAAAATTGGCTCTGTCTAACTCTGATGCACGAGTGGCTGCAATACGAGAATTATCTATCGGTTGGAAAGATGACCCTGATACTTTGAGTATTCTCAAACAAGTCGTTTTCCAAGATGATTGTTGGCACGCTAGGAAGTTAGCAGTTGAACAACTAGCTACTGCTTGGCATGACGATCCTGAGACTTTTGAAGTAGTCAAAAAAGTTGCTTTGTCTGACGATCGCCACGATGTACAAATTGCAGCAATGGAGATGTTGGTCACAGGTTGGAAAGATCACCCAGAGGCGATCGCTACAATTAAACAAGCAGCATTATCCGATAAATTTTCAGAAGTACGCATAGCAGCAATGGAATTGTTAGCTACTACTTGGAAAAATGACGGTGATACTTTGGCAACTCTGCAACAAATTGCTGTATCTGACGGATGTTCAGATGTGCGAGTAGCAGCAGTCGTTAAACTAGGCAATGATGGTAAGGACGATCCTAATATCTTAGCTTGGCTCAAACAACAAGCAGTTGACGATCCGTGTTCTTATGTGCAACAGGCAACAATGGAACAGTTAGCTACAGATTGGAAAGACGATCCCGACACTCTAAATATTATCAAACAACTGGTTGTGTCTGGCAATTGTTCACAGCTACAACAGTCAGCAGTACTACAATTAGCTACTACTTGGAAGGATGACCCTGAGACCATGTCTGCTCTCAAAAAGCTGGCTGTATCAGCTCAATGTCCAGATTTACAACAGCTAGCAATGCAACAATTAGCTCTTGGTTGGAAAGATGACCCTGATACTTTTACTATTCTCAAACAAAGGGTAGAGTCTACAGATGAACGAGAAGTACGACAAGCAGCAATGCAGCAATTAGCTCTCGGTTGGAAGCATAACCCTGAGACATTAGCGTTATTTAAAAAATTAGCTATTTCTGACGAGGATGTGTGCGTCCGGCAAACAGCAGTGGTTGAGTTAGGTATTTGTTGGCAATATGACCCTGAGGTAATAGAAATTATCAAACAAGTAGCTATGAGCGATCGTAGTTTTTATGTGCGACAAACTGCTTTAGAATTATTTGCTATGCTGGGAAAAAACGATCCTTTTGCGGTTATTATGCTCAAAAAACTAGCTGAGTCTGATGAGAATTTTTATGTACGACGTTCAGCAATACAGCAGTTAGCTTTAGGTTGGCATGATGAACCAGGAATGTTTGAATTTTTCTGCACTCGCACATACTCCGATCCATTTGTACGCCAGGAGGAGTGGGAAGATAACCCGCGCCAAACTGCTTTAGAGGCAATTCTCGAACAATATCAAGAGAATACTCAGATTCTCCAGATATTGAGCGATCGAGCCGAAAATGACTCAGATGAGCAAGTGCAAAAGTTTGCCCTGAAAACTTTAAAAGGATTTTAGCGGACATAGGCTATATCTGCAACAAGTTTCAAGCAGTATAATATCATGTTCGGTTGAATACTTATAATATCTGTGGACCAAAGGCAGAAGGCAGAGGGCAGCTATGCTGAAGGGAAAGAGCAAGGTTAGAAGGCAGAAGGTTTATTATAACTGATTATCCGCAATTCGTAGCTCCCCCGGAGGGGAACATGATATAAGTAAGGTGTGTGACGATAATAGACTCATAGTTGAGCCATCACGCACCTTTAATATCATGTCCGTTGGTATCGTTTGTGTAAAATCAAGGGTGAATATCTACAGGAAATTTACGTTTTTTCCAGCTTTTAAGCCTTTTTTCCAGCTTTTAAGCCTTCTTCCCTCTTCCTTACCTTCACGCTTACAATACCGATGCTACCGGACATGATATAATATTAAGTTTTGGGGCGTTGCTGAATAAATTTATGATTAGGAGAAAGATAAATTATATAGAATCTGGTTATACAGTATATGTTTATAATTCTATCCACACTTTCTCCACCTCCCCACACTCCCCACCCCCAATATTTAAATCGTTAAGTTGCCAGTGGTGACTGAATTCAATTTTTCTGTATTGCTTTCTAAAAGAAATTCACCGATACCGATAATACCATTGAGGGGGGTTCGTAGTTCGTGAGAAGTGTTGGCTAAAAATTCGTCTTTGAGGCGATCGAGTTGCTTGAGTTGTTCGTTGTTTGCTTCTAGAGATTTAAAGGAATTTTTCAGTTGGTTTGCCATACAATTAAAAGAGTGAGTCAGTTCTCCCACTTCATCGTTACGGTTAATGTGGAGTTGAGTTTCCCATTTACCTTGAGTAATTTTTTTGGCAGCACAATTAAGTTTGAGTATAGGTGCGGTAACTAAACGTACTGTCATAATTACTACTACACTTTGCAGCTTTTTAATACGCTGACCTTCTTTATTTACGAGATAATCGACACGATTGGGAAAATCTTCAAATACTTTTATATTTAGAGTACCATCTATATTTCGTCTGCCTTGAGCATATTCTCCATTTTCATAGTCACCTGCAAAATAAATAGCAGAAACAAATTTATACAATTGAATTTGTTTAATGAAATGAAAGGCTAAAGTATCAATATTGGTGGTATTTAGTTGTTCGAGTTGAATAGCATTGATATTACTTTGAACAATAATATGAGGGTATTCTAGACAATGATTTAGGTGGTCTTCAACACGGTTTGTAACTTCATGTTCCCATTGACTTGCTAATCGATTAACTGCTTTTTCTCCATTTCTAAAAGAAAGATAACCAATTAATGCAAATGTTGTTAATATTTGTCAAACAAAAGGTACAATAAAAACGTTGCGCAGGGAATTTTTTCTAGTATTCTCGATCGAGAAATCTTGATTTATAGATGCCATAGTCTTTAAAATAGAGGGAATAGGTAATAGGGAATAGGGATAAATAATTGATAATTTATGGATAATAATTGATTTTATTTTGATTTTTTGGAGATGTCTATTAGACTCAATTTTATCTACATACAGCAGTTTCCGAAGTTATCAAAATAATGTGGGTCTAAAACCCCGCCTTTTAAGGCGCAATATTTTTGGAGAGTTGCTCACGCATCCCCTACTTCCCCTCCTGGCTCCCCTCCTGGGAGGAGCGGGGGTGGGTTGGGTTAGGGGTGGGTTAACTTCTGACTTCTGACTTCGTTAAGAGGTACATATATTGATTTTTAGGGAGTAGGAAAGATGGGAATTAGGGTAGTGAACAAGCACAAAATATTGACCCCGTCAGTTGTACCACATTAGTTTAAAATATGCTGTATTTTTAGATTATAGCAATTCCCAAAAAGCATGAGCTACAAAATTATAGGTTTTGGGGAATATAAAAAGTAAAAAGTGCAGTAAAAGACTACTTTACCGAATAATTAATAATGAATAATTAGGGTTTGCTGAGAAAGTCTTATGAGTGAAGGAAGGAGTCAGGAGTCAGGAGAAATGGGAATTATAGAGTAGGTAGTCGGAAAAGTTGTCCCTCAATTTTTCTGCCATAATCATCCCAAAATACTAGCTTTATGCAGCTCTTGCCACTGAAAAGCTGGCACTTTTTTCGACAAAAAAATGCTACAACCAATATCAGTCAATGCTTTGAGAATTAATCAGCAAGCCCTAATTAAAAATTAATAAACGAAGGTAGCGGGAGTTGAACACAGAGGGCAGAAGGAAAAATTTTCCTTTGAGTCAATCCTCTCCTTTCAAAGAAGAGGTAGTTGTTGATTAGGGTTTGCGTATGGAAAGTCTTTTTGCGAGGGTAGACAGTAGGCAGTAGTTAGGAGGTAGAATAAATGGGAATTACAGAGTCAGTGGCCCAAACAATAGTAAGAGTGATTTTTCGGCTTTTGCTACCCGAAAAATACTCACTTTTCAAGCAAGTCGGCCTCCGAAATTTATTGATATATAAAAAGCGCCAAAGAAACCAGAAAAATATATTAGAAACCTGGTACATTATTAGTAATTTATCTTCATCGGAGTAATTAGACATTTGTTTATCTTACCATATATTGTTATCTCCCCCGATTTTTTCACTCTCGCGAAGTTCAAAAAGATATCCTCGTTGTTCGACTACCAAATCATCTACGTACCAAGGTGCTAATAATTTCCCCCCTAACCAAGGAACTATGGATGAGCAAGCAAACAATTTCCAAGGTGAGTCGGCAGGGCAATTGCATTTGGAGTCAACAATTGTCACGCTACTAATATTCATCACAGGTAGAATAATCTCTCTGACTCTTGCTTGCGATCGCGGATCAATACAAACTACCTTACCACCAAACCAAAATGTAACCCAAAGATAACCTGCACGATCTACAGCTAATCCATCAGGTACTCCTTCATGCTCCTGGGAAACGATAAATTGGCGATCGTGGTAAAACTCAGAACAATCACCATTAACAACGAAAACGTGAATCGACCGTTCCAAGCTATCTACAACGTAGAGCGATCGCCCATCTGGGGATAATCCCATACCATTAGCATAGCTTAGTCCCGCAAACATTTCCTGGATTTGTCCTTGGGGATTGCACTTTAGCAGTTTTCCTTTGTCCTTAATACCTGTGGTATCCTCATTAATGGTGTTAAACCAGATGTTTCCTGTTGTGTCGATAATTACATCATTACTAACTAACTTTTTACCCTGATAGGTTTCGATTATTGGTGTTATTTTCTGGGTATGGAGATTAAATTGCACTAGCCCCAACTCTCCAGACAACACCAACGTACCTTTTGTCAATACTGCGACACCGTAACACAAACCAGGTAAGGGAAATCTCTGCACCTGGCAGGTGGTTAAGCACAATTTAATTAGCTGAGGGTTACCGTAGTCTAAGCAAAATAGTTGATTAGTTTCCCCATCGTAGCAAAGTCCCTCACCTCCTTGAAGAGGACAGTCTTGCACAACAGAAACTTGATAGGTTGGGGAGCGTCTTTCTAAGAGTAAGGCATTGCGTAGGTGTTCCCCGTAAAATTGTAGAGCAGCTCGGTTAGCACCCACAAGGTTGAGTTCTGCGAGGGGAGTAGGATGATAGTGAGTGTCTTGAATTTGTTCTCCTGGTTCACAATTAAAAGTAATCAATTGTGAGCAATCAAGAGTTTGTTGAGCAAGGTTAAAATCAA
>NZ_JAAHGK010000332.1:0-6294 GCF_010672505.1 Okeania sp. SIO2B9
TGCCGTTGTAGTCGGCGGGGGCGTCGTATTGTAATGTTGTGAGTTGGGCTGGTGTTAATACCTGGTTGTTGGTGACTGCTGTGCCGTCTGCTAGGGTGACTGTGCCTAGTGTGGGTAGTCCTGTGACTGTGATGGTGAGGGGGTCTCCGTCTGGGTCTGTGGGGGCTGCTAGACCTAAGCCTGTGTCTGTGCTGCCTTCGTCTACTGTGATGGTACTGTTGTTGGCTACTGGGGGTTGGTTATCACTAATATTAACAATGATCGTACCCATACCCATTAGCGGACCGCCACTACCTTGATCCGGATCATCCGTGGCTGGATCGCTATCTTCTGTGTTACCATCATCAATAGTGTATTTAATAGTTACTGAATCTGGTTCATCTCTCAAAGCAGCGGCTTTACTATAGGCAATATTTTGCAATGCCAGGTCAACTAAGTCGCCAGTAGCATTATCATTGAATGTTAGTAGCAGTGTGCCATTAGCATTAGTAACTGTACCAATAGTAATACCGTTAACTATGAGAGGTGTCAGAGGGTCATTCTCTGTTAATTCTCCTAATACTCCAGTATTACCACTACTAAATTTATCGTCATTATTTGCCCCTCCATCTCTTGACAAGGTAAGGGTAGCACCACCGTAGTTGTTTCTTTCATCTAGTTCTATATCTGTAATTGTGGCATCACTGTCTAGAATAACTGGAACGCCATCTGGGGTGACAGTGATAGTATTATCCAGATTTTGAAAAGAAGGAGGATCGTTAACTGGAATAACATTAATCGTAGTGATCGCAGTATTACCCAGATTCCCTTCTGTATCAGTTAACTGAATATTTACTTCCCTTGGAGTTCTGTCAGGAGTATCACTGGGATTCCTAAATTGAATTGCTTTGAGAGCTGCTTCAAAATCTTCTGGGGTGGCTCCATTTATATTATCTACTGCTGTCAAGGTAATAAGATTACCACTGACATCAGGAGTTATGCTAACAGGTAAAGCTGAAGCCAAGAATAACTCATCATCGGTTTGAGGATTAGTCAGCGTAATAGTTGCGCTACGAATATTTCCACCATCCACTGGAATTCCATCAGCATCTACTGTAGATCCATCAAAATCTTGAATTCTTACATTATCATCAACTATATCAACACCAGTATCATTCTCAGTAAAGGTTTCTTCATAAGTGAAAGCGGGAGTCTCAGGATCCTCATCAGGATCAATAAACGGAACATCAAACGGCGATGGTTGCCTTGGGTCGGACATTCCATCGTTACTATTTGTAGGTGCAGCATTAGCAACGAAAGTCGCTGTGGGAGAACCTATCAGATAATCATCAACACGATAAAATTCTCCTACATTGTTACGACTAACATATAAATTATCTTCACGATCTATCCATGCAGCACCAAACTCCTCTCCAGCAGGTAAACCAGGTACTATTGTTGTAGTAATACTATTATCTTGTAAATTGATTGTATATAGCTGACCATTGTTACCTACTCCGTAGAAGAATTCGTTGCCAGTAACATCATCTCTTCTGTATACTAGATCTACAACTCTCTGTAAGCTATCTCCAGTAAGATTAATCTGTTCTTGAACGCCAGTAGTCAGATTAATTTTTGTAAGTTGTGTATCACCTGTCCGTACCCACAGATTACCTTGATCGTCTACATCCCCTGAATTTAATTTTCGAGTTCCAGTTACTGGTAGAAAACCTAAATCTTCAATTGTGCCATCAGAATTAATCCTAATAACATTTCCTGCTGTCTCCCCGTCCCCCTCATCATTATCTGTAATTTGAATTCCATAAAGAAAGTTATCTTGTATATTATACCCAGTGGCATTATATACAGGAACTACAGGGACTCCTCGCTGTTCATAGTCACCTGTGAGAGGATTATATATTCTTAGCTCACCAGCAATAACCTGATAAAAATAGGGCTGTTGATCAAAAGGCTCTAGAATATGCTCCCACTGATGTTCAACCCGATCGCTGAATGCCAGGCCAACCTCAATCTCACCTTTAGTAACCTCTAACTCCCAGTCACCACCCAAAGCAGCACTACCTGTTGGTCTAGCAGAAGCAGCAATATTTGCCCCTGTTAACTGATGTAGCTTTTCCAAAAATTCTGTACCTGCATTTCCGGAAGCTATATTACAACCATAGAGCAATATATTAGTAACCGACCAAGTTTCTAATTCTTCAGCATAATCATTGTTGATATTATTAATATTTAATTGGCTATTACCCAAAGATAAACATCCCGGTACACCGTGAGAAACTATATGTATGGATGATATGTGAGGATATTTTTTGATAATTTTGGTAATTTGCTGAATACCATCGTCATTTGGATCAAGAATAACTACTTTTGTCCCTGACAAAACTTCTGTAGCTAAACTCTGATAATCCTCCACATGAGAGTCTATAAAGACTATTTGTTGTTCTGTTTTTGCTTCTGTCGAAAAATCAAATAATTCGATCGACTTTTTGGTAGATAAGGATTGGTAGATGTTGATTGTAGACATTAGAATTTTTTCCTTAAAAATTGATGGTAGATAGAGTTTATTTGTTAACCTTATATATAGACGATTTTATTAACTTGGTGTTTCTCTAAATTAGATACTAAGCAAAATATAAGAGTACTAGCCTCTTGTTAATTATTTATATCTATAGTTTGAATTTTAAGACAGACAGCAACTCAAACGCTTCCTACAAGTGGGTGATGATCATATTCACACCATTTGATTATTTACAGATATTAAAAGTTTATTGTGTTCCTATATAGAAATTCATAATATACACCATAAATTTTTCTCCAGCAAAAATAGAATGGAGAATTTATACTTTACTTCTTCTTAAAGAGAAACAAACAAAGCTGATAACTAAATACTAATTTATATCAAGTTACTCAATAAGTTTAAACAAGGCAAATATACTTATTTGTTTTGTTATATCAAGTTTGGCTAACCGTCATATCATGTCTGGTTAAATACTGAATCAATAATTGCTTCAGAGTCAGACTAGGGAACATTAGCTTAGGCCACCAAAGGAGTTATGAATTTAGATTATATTTGATTGAATAGTTATTGACATCCTCCCAACGCTGCTCTCACGAGACAGTATGGGATTCCCTAGTATCAATACTAGGGGCCTTCTGTTGCCTCTTGACAGAAGAGCTGTGCTAACAATTCAGCTATCCTCTGGGATTTACTCCTTTCAGGTCTAAAGGTGCGTTCCACAGTACGTCGCCAATCCGACGGCTCCCCTAGACACTGCGAGTCCTGCAGCCAAAATATTTATTGCCACATTAATATCCTTGTCATGGTGAATACCACATTATGGGCAATCCCACTCTCTTACACTACTCAGAAAATCTAAATCTTATTATTTTTTCCAAGATGTAAGCATAGCTGAAGTTTCTTTGTAGCCTACTCGTTGCTTGTGTTCATACCAGGCTTTAGTTCTAGCTGCTAAAGCTTTGTTGTAGACCAAGCGTACACAACCCAACGTCCTTAGTAGGAAATTTTCCTGCGACTGAGTAAGGTAAAACCTGAATTTGTACACTTTTTCAACCATCTACTGTTTAGTTATTGAACAAATAAATTTTAACATCTTATCTGTGAAACCGCAATAATATTAATTGGCATTCATCCCGATCCTCCCGTGACCAGAGAGTCCCGGTCTTCTGCCAACGTTGAGATAAACAATAAAGAACAGGGATAACATTGACAAACAGTTCAACAGAGGGGATACTTGAGCAAATATAGAGAGGAGGAGAGTTTTTATCACTAATTTAAGAGACTTGATATTCGCCCATCTTACAGCAAAATAACATTACCTTAAGTTTACTTTATATATTATATATAATATATCCTTAAATTTTCTCTATAGCACGTTTGAAACCACAATTTTTGACCGTTGCTAGTGCTAAAGAGACTGCTAATACCTCAATCAATATCTATCTGTTTTTTGAGTGTCTCCAATTTGTCGTGAGTTGAGTCATCTACTATCCTTGTGCAAGTTGAAGAATTCCGCATTATTGATCAAGCGCAACGTCGGGAGGATGTCAAACATAAAAACTAACGGGAGAAAAGTTCCCGGAAGATTTATCCCCTGGTTGAATAACGACACGCGGGTTTTAACCCGGAGAAAAGTATGTTATACTAGAAATAGCAAGTAAAAACAAGGTTTGCCGCCATGACAAGACCGCTAGTGCGGTGAAATTCCGGCGAACAGGAGATGGGGACGATGCTTCCTACGAGGGCTGTTTGCGCAGCATTCCGCAGGAAAAGCAAGCAACGCAGCTAGAGCAGTGATTTATAGCTCCAATATCTTGAGTAAAACCACTCGTGAAAGCTACAAAAAAAAAGGTAAGCTCACAGCTAGATTTCGATCTATGCCGAGGAGTATAGAAGTCTGCCCTTCAGTCTTGAAGCAAATGTGGATTTATATTTGCGGTGGATTTGCCACAGAATCCAGGGTGTTTCAACCCCTGGAGATGTCAATATTATCTCTATCACAAATCTTGAAAGAGGACTCCCATTATAATCGCGAGATTTAACGGTAAGACGGGGCGTATAAACTGCGCGGGAAACCCACCCAGACAGCCTCTCATAAATTTCAACCAGAAAAATAATTGAGCAACAGGCGAAACATTTTTGGTTTTATAATCCTATCAATAGCGGTGGGACACACCGTTAAATAAAAGCGCACCCCCTGCCCTGAGGGAACCTCAGGGTAAAGACGGAGCCAGAAAGCTTGTGGAGATGGTAATTGCGGAAGTACAACTCAGTTTATTTGATTTGTTGCCTAATCAAGAATCCGTGTTAGCGTAGCGTTGCGCCATCAAAACAAGAATCTCCCGTTATCATCTTTAATTTGACGGTGAGAGTGTTAATTGTAGAGAAATTCCATTCCTGAGCTTACATCGGGGGCCATTAGCCCCTATTGTGAATTATTCAGCAGTAAAAATTAATGTTCCTTTTGCTGCTTCTAAACTATCACTAATTTTTTGCCCATCGTGAAAAGCAGCCAAAATTACATCACAAGTTTTTCCCCAAGCAATTATACCGTTGGCATCAATAGCGATCGCTCCTAATTCCCTCTGATGTTCGTGAGCTTCAGCAAATGAACGTTCAAAAGCTGCTTTGAGTGAAAAACCATCTGTTACCCGAATCACAATTTTGGCGGCCAAACATTCATCAATAATATCTTCTCCAATGCCTGTACAGCTAACTCCAGCACTACCAGTGGCATAATTTCCGGCGGGCATGGCCGAATCACTTACACGACCAATCTTTTCAAAACCTTTTCCACCAGTAGAAGTACCTGCTGCTAATCTCCCTTCTTTATCTAAGACTACAACTCCTATGGTGCCAGTGCCTGGAGATTCTGCCACGACATTTGCCATCTTTCTACTAAAGTCTTGTTTGCGGTCTTCTAGCCATTCGTTTAATCGTTTATCTGTGAGGGGGTTGTAAACGGGCATTTGTAGTTCCCGCACAAATTCAGCAGCTCCATTATCTGATAATACGCGATCGGGCGATGTTTGCAGTGCTTTGGCCAACTCAATGGGGTTTTTAATCCGGGAGACATTGATCGCCCCACTAAACCGATGATTCAAACCATCCATCAAGGAAGCACTCATCCGAATTTGGCCATCAGATTGTAGGACTGAACCGGTCCCAGCATTAAATATGGGGTCATCTTCTAATAGTTGACAACCACGGACAACTACATCAATGGCCTTTGTGTCGCCCAGAAGCAAGTTATGTAATTCATCTACTATTCTATGGAGAGATTTACGAACAGTTTCTAATCCTCCTTTTTCCTCAAGGGAACTACCTGCACCGCCGTGAATAATTAGTTTTGGTTGCATTTTTTGTTGTGATTAACTACAGAATAATTGACATACTTTAGGTAAGCTGTTTTGCATTTAAACCATATATCCAATTTTTGTCAAAGGGAATAGGGAATATACAGCATATTTCGGGCAAATGATGTACAGGGTAAATGGTGAAAACATTGTAGTGCGGTCATCTTGCCTGCGATGGGTGTACCTCATAGAGTCGCAAAGTGCTGTAAAATCTAAATTATTCTTAGCTTATGAGGCTATATGTCTGTTTGTTTGTCAATATTTGACTTGCGTCGCCGACATCTTTCAGAACAATATTTGACTTGATCCCAACACTCAGCCCATTTTTTCCGCCAGCTAAAAGGGCGATTACATACAGGGCATATTTTGGTTGGTAAGTCAGATTTAGATTTAGAGCTGATTTATAAAGAGAATCTAAAA
>NZ_JAAHGK010000333.1:0-6286 GCF_010672505.1 Okeania sp. SIO2B9
TTATCCATGAAAGCCAAAAGTTTCATGTTTATTGTAAAAAATGAAACAGATAATCATTAAATTTTAGGCAGTAGGAAATAGGGAGTAGGGAATAGGGATAAAACTCATAAGGTATGGAACTATTAGAGTAGCTCTTGAGATTACAGAACTGCCAAAAAAAATCCTTAACTGAACTGTATTGATTTATACCTAAGCGGTCTAAATTTTCAATTTGGATGTCCAAAATATGCTATTGTAATTTTTGGCATTATGAAATACCTGAATCATATCAACACTATAGTCATTTAACTTTAGATTGAGACAAAGCTTTCTTGCTATGAGGGAGTTTCAGACGAAAAAACGTCTCATTTTTAAGTTAAACTACTATAATTTCAGAACGTAGATAAACAACCAAAAGTTGGAAGTAAAACTTCTGAGTTTATTGAGGATGAATTAGCTAAAAATCAGGTTGCAAATAATCATCATTAGAGAGGATATGACATGGAAATTTATATGACATCTAACTACTCATTCAACACAATTGGAGCAAAACCTTCTCTCGAACCTGCTGGTGATTTAGTAACAAAAGCAATCGAATCTATCCAAGACTATTCACAGGTAAGACTTGCAGATTACGGCATTGTAGATGGATCGCCTAATTCCCAATAATGTCATCCTTTTATTTCAACCTCCTTACACTCCTTATTTCAACCTCCTTACACTCCACAAGTCAATCCCATTGAAAGATTGTGGAAAGAAATTCAAAAAAAATTCAAGTGGGAACTGTTTGAAAATCTCGATATTTTCAGAAAGCGATTATCTAAAATCTTACTAGAATTAACCCCAAAAACTATTATATCTGTGACCGGATGGGACTTGATTTTAGAAGCTTTATCTGATGCTTTATTTGTAGCATAATTTTTTGTATTTCATATTAATTATACTTTAGGTATAGTGGAATGCCAAATTATATCAAGTCCGGTTAAACAGTTATAGAATGGTTAACTCAGGAGGAGTCAGGAGTCAGGAGTCAGGAGTCAGGAGGAAAGAGAATTACAAAGATAAGCGTAGTTATGACGATTGGAGAATTTTTTTATGTGCAATTAACCGGATTTGATATTATCTGCAAAAACTCTATAAATGTAGCGTCCACAGTAACGGACTACACATTATTTACACGTTTAATGTCGCGGAGCGAAAGGCAAATTGACGACCTACAGCAGGTAAGGACTGCTACAAATGCCTAGTGACTTCTCAATCCCGTGAGTCCATATAAACAGCAATAATCTCACGAACCTCTACTTCCATTGCTAACCAGACCTACTGCTTATTACCTTATTTAACCACTCTATTAAATAATTATAAAAAATTTCTAAAACCAATCTTCTTGGTCGTTATTGTGTTTTTTATAAACCTGACCTTTGCGATGAATTTCACGAGTTTTTTCATAGAGCTTTTCTTCAGTTAGTTCCCACTTTGCCAATACTTTATCTAAGTCTTCCTGAATATCTTTTGCCCCAGGAAAACCTCGATAACGAATTTTTAGTCTTGCTAATTCTGCTAAGTTATAGGCAGTATCTTTTTCTGCTAATAGGGTGTTAACTATTAGTCTATCTTTATGATATTGGGGATGCTGTTGTTCTTCTGATTTCATAAAAATAAGGAAGAAGGAAGAAAGAAAAAGGAAATAAGGAACTAAGAGTTAAAGTAATTTCGCAAAACTACTTTTTTCTGACTAAGGAAGGAAGAAGGAAGAAAGAAAAAAGGTTGAAGCAAATGAGAAATTGAGATATAGTAATTCTAAATAGGTTGTAAAATTTCATCATTTTCTTTGTGGGTTTAATACCCCACCGTCTACACGGTGTTCAAAATTACATGGGGATTCTAACCCCAAGTAATTTTCCTCCTGTCTCCTGTCTCCTGTATTCCCCTCCTGGGAGGGGTTGGGGGTGGGTTGTCTCCTGTCTCCTGTCTCCTTCTTCAACAGTTTTTTTTGACGAATCATTTCATATTGCTATAGATAAAAAATTACTGCCGAACTACCCTATCTTAAGCCTAGCAGTAATTTTTAATTATTAATTGCTGATAACTGATAACTGATTTAACTCTCTATATTATTCCACTTTTGAAAATGACTATCTTGATGATTATTTTGAGTATTATTAACTAAACTAGGCTGAAGTTCTAAAGCTTTTTCTTGAAAAAAAAATGCTTCGTAAAATCTGCCCTCTTGCTCCAAAACTTTGCCTAAATTCCAATAAGCTTCTGCTAGATCGGGTTTCATTTTAATTGCTTTTCTATAATTAATCATTGCTGCATCAATTTGCCCTTTTTTATAAAACATACTCGCCAAATTGACAATCGCTTCAATAAAATTTGGATTGATTTTTATTGCCAATGAATAAGCACGAAGAGCAGCATCTATTTTATTTTGTGCTTGTAGGATGTTTCCCAAAGTTTTGTAGACTGGAGCAAAATTTGCTTGTTCTTTTAATACTTTCTGACAAACAGCGATCGCTTCAGTAAAATTTCCCTGATTATAATAAATCTCAGCTAACTTATTAATAGTATCAACATCATCTTGTTCATATTTCCATAACTCTGAATAATCATTTTTTACTTGACTTAATTCAGTATAATTTTGAGATTTATTATTTTGTTGAAAAGTTTTTTTATCTTGTAAATTTTGATTCATCTTCTAAAAGCTACTGATCTCAACTAATTTTTCCCCTTTATTTCTTCCTCCTTCCTCTTCCTTCTCCCTTCTCCCTTCCTGATAAGAAATAAACATGAGCGCTCACAACTCGCCAACCAACAGAAGTACACATCCAAGTTTGACTTTGCCTACCCATTTTTCCAGTTTTTTGACGCTGAAATTCAGTATTTGCTGTAGCAAAATCTTGACCATAAGTTGTAATAACAATATTCATTAATACTCACTCTAAATTAACTTTTCCACGCGCTTTTCTAAAAGCTGATATTGCCTCATATCCATAGAGATTTTCATTTACTCCATAACGCATAGTCTGGGGAATATGCCAAAATAATTCATCTAAAACTCGCATTCCGCACGTCAAATTGTAACATTAAAAGTAGTATAAAAATCGGAGGATCGATCAGTATTTATACTATATAGATCCTATTCATTGACCTTTCTCAAAGTCAAATTCTCAGGAAAATATTAAGTATAAATACTTAATTATTTACTCCTATTAACCACTATTTTTTTCTCCTGACTCGGTCTTCCTGACTCGGTCTTCCTGATTTTTATACTACATTTTGAAGTACGGAATGTGGGCTAAAACATTCACATTATTACTAATCAAAGCAACTTCATATTGCTCAAATCCTCCTGTTACCTCTGCCACGACATCTGGAATATTAATCTCCATTTTAATTATTCTCCTAATCACAGTATTCTAAAAAATTTTCTGGAACTATTTTCAATTCTCCAGACTTAAATCTATCTATCGAAACCCAAAGTGCCGTTTTTTTTCGTTCCTTCTCCCAAAAAGTTAACTCCTCTATTTGATAAAACTTTGGGTCAGCAAAATCACATTTATATAATTGAATTAACTCATGTCTTTCCTCTCCATTAAACATAAAAATATTTTCCATACATCCCAAATATTTAATATTAGTCAACTCAGCTTCAATCTCCTCTTGAAACTCTCTCTGTAAAGCATCACGACTATACTCTCCAAAATCAACGCCCCCACCCATAACTCGATAGAAACTTTCCTGTTTTATAGAGTCATAACCTTGAGAAATAAACAAGTGATCGTCATCTCTAATTAAACCCAAAGCTAAGACCCTTATTTGATTCTTCTTACTCATAATTTTCTCACATAAATATCAAAGTTAATTGGGAAATACAAGTCAATTCAGTTATCAGTTAGCCGTTAACATTTAACAGTACCTCCTACTTCATTAGGGGGCTTGAAATACTGAATTTTCTTTCTCTTGGTCGATTGGATATGGCGAGGAAACCCGCTCTTGACAGAGCCGCTCCGTAACGCCATCCAGCTCCGAATATCGACCGCTTTTTATCCCCTTAAAAGGGGAAGGTTGAAACCTAATTTTTTTGTCAGTAAAAAAAGCTTAATCAGGTTTAATTTTTACAATATAGAAAAAAAATAAATTAAGTAGGTAGGCACAAAAAAAATTAAGTATGTAACAAAAAGTAAAGTAGTTTATAAGCCTTTTCCCTTCTGCCTGCTGCCTTCCTCTAGCGATAAATTTTAACGCCTACCTACTGACAATCAATTATCATCAGAAAAACCCATTTCATAGTTATTTTCTGGCACAGGCCAATCCTCATTTTGCCCCCCAATAATAAGTTTTTCTATTTTGACAAACTCCTCACTTAATCGTTGAAAACTGTTAGTCAAAATATCTATTGCTAAAGCATCGCTAGTTCCCAAATCAAACCAACAACGACCCCAAAATCCTTGATATTCTACTTCTCCCATATTGTGCATAACAGCCATCATACTTTGACCTGCAACTTCCTGACTATATTCCATATAACTAACCTCTATTCCTGCATCTTGAACCTGTAGATTTTCTGCATTAAAGCCACCCAGTTTTCCTAATAAAAACCAGGAATCAAATAGTTCCTCTATGTAATGCTTTTCTGCCGTTGAAGGAACAGTGCTAAACTCTAACCAAATCCACACATCAAAAGGATTAAATTCGCGAAATTGTATTTCCATAAATGTTTGTCATACCTGATTTTATTTAGAGTAATTATAACGATTTATCAATATAGTAATCTGGGTATAAATAATCAAAAATTACCAGGATAAAAAAACTATGAATCCTTACATCTGTTCTCTCATTCCCAGATATTTTATCCACCACTACCCCAAGAATTGTTATAGAAAAAAATATAATTTAGTTGAAAATTTATACTTTTGAATTAACAATTTAACTAGCTTTTAGCGTTTCCGTACCGGAATGCTCCACTACTGCTGAGTGCTGATTACTAATTGCTAAATGCTACTTTAAAGCAGTGGTAATTCTGTTGGTCCCCATGTACCTAAACCATCCCTAATAGCATCTCGCATTGGGTCACAAGGTCGTTTACCATCATCTATATTATTAATATTTTTACACTGTTCAAAAAATACTTGTGCTACCAAACGTCTTGGCATTTTGTCTGACTTTTCCAAAGCCATATCAAAGTTTTCCCTAGCTTTTTTTCTCATTGATAAATCATTATCTTTATCTCGAGCTTGAGCAACTAGAATTTGTGCTTTTAAGTAATGTACTTCTGGATTATCTGGAACTTCTAACAAAACTTTATCCACATATTCCAAAGCTTTTTCAAGTTTGTCTAAATCTCGATAAGCTACTGCCACTCCTCGATAAGCTAAATGATGAGGATAAGCTTTTTCTTGCAATGTTTTTATTGCCTTTTCGGGGTCAGAAAATGGTAAATTAACAGCTAACATTAAATCCATATATCCTTTGAGTAAATTTAACTCTGGATCTGATGAATTTATTCTCTCTGCTGTTTCAAAATGACTCAGGGCTTTCCTAAGTTTCTCCAGAGCTTTTGGAGCACCTTTTAATGTACCTTCAGTAGATATAATATAAGCACCTTCTAAAAATTGACCAGTTGCAGCATAAATATTACCGCGAACTGGATTACTTGCAATTAAATTTTCTGCTACTTCAGTAGTTTTCTCGGCATACAATTTTAACGATTCCCAATTTTCATCTAAGTAATGTAAGGAAGATATCATTGCATAAACAAGTGGCTCACTTATCTCTTCAGATTCAGCTATTTTCAGATAATCTTTTGCTTGTTTATAATTTCCTTCCTCAAACATTGCTTTAAAAGCTGCTTCAGTTTTTTCTCCTATTTCAATAGGATTTCTTTGGCGAAATGGGTCTCCAATTGCTGGATTTACTAATAGATTTAAACCAATTAGAGTAGCACTAGAAAAAACAGATATTTGTTTCAATACAGATTTTCTTTGACACCAATTAAATAATATTTTCCGCATAATTTATTTTCAAGCTAACGCCATTTATCAAGACTTTAGTAATTTTCTATGTTAGACCTTCAGCTATATTATAAATTATAAGTGGAAGTTAAATTAAAACAGAAAATTTTTCTCGCATTTGAAACTTAGAAACCTAGTACAGCATGGCGGAGGTAACTAACCAGTCACAAAATCCTAAAACAATTGCAAATCAATACTTTTGACTTTTAACTTCCATGTAGCGACATTAGACTATTAAATATGACTAGAAATCACAGATTTTTGTCTAAACTTAACCACCTTTAAGCATTGTA
>NZ_JAAHGK010000334.1:0-6283 GCF_010672505.1 Okeania sp. SIO2B9
GCCTCAGGGGGGTCCGCCCCCCCTGAGGCCTAAAATTTTACCCACCCCCTTGAGGCCCGAAACCGACCCCATCCTCCGCCGCCAAAGGCGGCAAAGAAAATTTTTCCTTTCTTCGAGTTGAGTATTTATACTTAGTATTTTCCTGAAAATCTGACTGCTGAGAAAGGTCAAATGTAGGAGCTATATAGTATAAATACCTACCAAGTTACGGATTTTTCTACTACTTTTAATGTTACAAATTGAAGTGCGGAATGTGAGTTGTAGGACTGCCAATGCTTTTCCCTAAGACCTACCACCTACTACCTAAGACCTTCTTAATAATCAATGGGTAAACCGTAGTATTCAAGAGTTGAACTATCTTGAATAATATTTTGAGTAGAAGTATCTACTTGAATTTGACCAGATTGCAAAATTAAAGCACGTTGAGTTACTTTAGCAACCCAGTTTAAATCATGGGAAGCAATTAATATAATTTTAACTGGTAATTGTAAGATGATTTTAGCTAAATTTTTTCGCCATAAAGGGTCTAGACCATTAGTGGGTTCATCTAATATTAAAATTTCTGGTTTTAATGCTAAAACAGCGGCTAAAGCAGCCAATTTTTTTTGACCTCCTGAAAGTTCATATACAGATCGATCTGCATACTTTTCTAAACCAAATTTTACTAACAAATTATGAGCAATTTCTGTAGCAGTTTCTGGAGATAAACCATAGTTAAGCGGACCAAAAGTTATATCCTCTAAAATCGTAGGCATAAATAGTTGGTCATCAGGATTTTGGAAACAAAAACCTATTTGACGACGTACTTGAGATAAAGTTTTTTCTTCTAGAAGAATTCCTTGAATCCAAATTTCACCAGATACAGGTTTTTTTAAGCCTACTAAAATTTCCATCAAAGTGCTTTTTCCTGTACCTGTAGGTCCTAACAAAGCGACTCTTTCTCCAGGCTTAATTGTCAATGAAAGACTCCGTAAAATCGGTTCATTTTGTGGATATTCAAACAATAAATCTTTAACATAGACTCCAGCTTTTGGGTAATCGTCTTGCATTTTATCAATGACTAATTATTAACAGTAAAAAAAAATATTTCTGCCATGGCAAAACTAGCAGCAATTATCAGAGATAGGAATAGATATATTGAGTCAGAGCTATATTTAAGATTGTTTGTATAACTGAAATATATTCTATTATTTTCATTGTGTAACACATTGCCATAACCGCGCAACAACATTGCCTGATAAACTCGTTCTGCTTGTTGATAACTTCGCACTAAAAGACTACCTGTAAGAGCAGCATAAACTGATAAATTTCTCCAACTAAATTTGTTTCGTTGAAAACCTCTTAATCTAGTAGCTTTAAGCATAATACTAAGTTGATTAGATATTTCAAAAATATAACGATAAGATAACAACAGTATATCGGTAATAATGGGAGAAATTCCTAACTGCCTCATCCCTTTTATTGTTGTTAAAAACGAACTTGTACCGAATAAAATTAAACAAGTAGTCATAATGGCAAAAAAACGACTAACAATTAATATAACTGCCAGACATCCTTCCTGACGAATTGTCAAAAATCCGTATTGCCAAATAATTGTTTGACCAGATAAAAAAGGTAATAATACGATTACTCCTAACAAAAAAAACCCTGGATAACGTAATCGACTAATTAAAAATGATAAAGGTAGGTTTGAAACTCCATAAAGCAGAATTGTTACTAAGAGCATTAATGGAATTAAATACCAATTCTTAACAGTAGCAAAAGCAAACATTAATGCCATTAAACCAATAAGTTTATATCTCACATCCCACCGATGTATTGGAGAGTTTAAATTGGCATATTCATCTAGAGCAAATTTCATTACTATAGTAGGTATTAGGTAGTAGATTTTCCACAATTAATAATTATTGTCTCCTCTCCTTTTTGAGTGGGGCAGTAGGCGACCCACCCCTAACCCCTCCCCCTCCCAGGAGTGGAATAGGGGGAGTAGTAAACATAAGAATAATTAACAATAACTGGCGTGCTAATTATCAAAAAAGTTATTCAGTCTGCGTTAATTACTTAATAATTGAAGTGTCACCTAAGTTAAGTATTCTTTTTTCACGCTTGGTATAATAAACAAATGAGAAAAAAATCGAAATAGGTAAATTATAGGATTGGAGAAGTTTTTTTTAGGCATAATTTTCAGTTTTTTTTGTAGCATTGCTTTTTCCACGCTTGGTATTACCTAATACCTTATGGTAACTACTATTAGCTGTAGACGAGAAAAGTTTACTGCTCAATCTAACACCTAACTTTGAAAACAAAGGAACAAATAACAAAAGAAAGTTGTAGTTAAAAATTTGACTAACTATCACCGAAAAGTCCTGACCTCAAGTCTCCCCTTTTAAGGGGATAAAAAGCGGTTGAGGGATGGCGAGGTCCCCTCGCCATATCCAATCAACCAAGACAGCGGTCGATCTTCGGAGCTTCCCGTAGGGTGGGGTGGCGTTTGCTACCGCAAAGCTTTCCGTTCCGGAATGCTACCGCAAACGCTAACAGGGGAGCGGGTCTGTAAGAACGGGTCTCCTCGCCATATCAAATCGACCAAGAGAAAGAGAATATTTCAGATTTCAAGCTTCTTGCTTTCCTAGGTCATGCTGCGCAAACAGCGGTCGGTACTGATAACTGATAACTGAAATGACTAACTAATAGTTATTCAAGATTGATTTGAAGGATATAGTAGTCGAAGGAAAGGTGAGGACATATCAAAAACTTAAAACTCAGACAACGCCAGATTTTTCCTTATTACTTATGTCTTCTTCCTTCTGCTATAACCTGTGAAATTTTCTCCCTTACCTATTTTCCATAATCATCTTCTCTAGTAAGAGTTTCAACCCATAATTTTCAAATTTAAAAACCAGTATCCTCTGACTTTTTATAGATTTCTGAACAACAGTCCTAAGAAGGTAAAAGCTCTGGCATAACTCGACGCAAAAAACTAATAATCATTGCAGTCAAAATACCTTCTATTCCCATCAAAGGAATATGAGAAATCATTAATCCATAAATTACTCTCTGCTCTAAGACAGTATCAAACCCAGAAGGTATATTTGTAATAATTATCGTAAAAAATATTAAACTAGAAACTCCAATAGCACTAGCTCCAGCAATAAATCCAAAAATACTCATAGATAAATTTTCCTTAATTCCATTTCCTAAAATATGACGTAGCTGAAATATTTGATAAGCCAAAAGCGCAGGTATTCCCATAATTAAAGCATTAATTCCTAAAGTAGTTAAACCACCATGTCCGAACATTATTGCTTGAAAAAATAGACCAACCAGGATAGCTGGAAAAGCATAATAACCCAAAACAGTTCCTAACAAACCATTTAATACTAAATGAACGCTAGCTGGTGGAATAGGAATATGAATACTAGAAGCCACAAAAAAAGCTGCTGTTAATAAAGAAGCTTTAGGAATACTAGCTTGAGGATTTGGTAAACGATTAATTTGGCGTAGAGAATACCAGGTAATTAAAGAAGTAATCCCATAGCCACTAATACATAGTTGAGCAGGCAAAATACCTTCTGAAATGTGCATTATTGAAGATTTAAAATTATCCTGACAAAGGTCAAATATTATAAGCATTCAGCCGTCAGCTATTAGCTATCAGCTAGTAATTTTGGGTCTGCGTAAAAGCAACCTTTGAAATTGAAAAAGAATAAAAAGTTACTGCCAAAGTCCCAGGAACAAAAAAGCAACCTTTGAAATTGAAAAAGAATAAAAAGTTACTGCCAAAGTCCCAGAAACAAACCTGAGAAATAATTATTCATTACTAATTGCTGATAGCTGACTGCTGATAGCTGTTTGCGCAGCATTCCGCAGGAAATGCTTACCATTATTCTAATGTTCTTCTTGTGGTCGATATTGAGTTTTAAATCGCCAAAAAAATAAAGTAGTTCCCACAAAACCCCACATAGTACAACCGATCATTAATCCTTTTTGTAGCGGATTATAATCATTAGAAATATTGGCTAAATACTTGTGATTTTTGCTGACATTATGATTATGATAATTGTTAGATTCATCTACTTGAAAAGGAATACTGACCAGCCCACCATGACCAGCTTGACGCACCTTAATTTCCCAAGTTCCAGACAGAGAAGAATCAGGGTGAAAAATAAAATTTCCTTGCTCATCAGTTGTGCCTTTTAACCAAACTTTATTTGGTTCGATAGGAGCATAAACTGTGACAGAAGCATTAGGTAAAGGAGTGCCAGTATCGTAAGTAGCATTAATCTTAATTGCCTGAGTAATTTGGTGTTGAATTTTCACTCCATGAGCGATGGCTTTTCCCTGTAAACTTACTGAAGATAAAAATATTAAAGGAATAGCAAATTGCCATTTCATATTTTACCTATGTATAATTTTTACCTTAGCAATCTTGCCATTATTTATAATAAAATAGGATTTATTTTATAGAAAATCCCGAATTACTAAATTACCCAATTTAATTTATGAGATTTCTTTGTGGGTTTAATACCCCACCGTCAACGGGGGTGTTCACGCATTACTTGGGGGAGCGAATCCCCATGTAATTTTCCTCCTGTCTCCTGTCTCCTGTCTCCTGTCTCCTTCTTCAAGAGATTTCTTACAAGGCTAAAAGTCCAATAAATTACTAGTGCAGGATGGCAGAAATAACTAACCAGTTACAAAATCCTAAAAGCCTTACCAATCAATACTTTTGACTGTATTGAGTGCGTCTTACATTCTGAGGACACCTCAGAATTACGCACTCGATGCATGACTTTTGACTTTTAACTTCCGCGTAGCGGCAATAGACAAAAATTATCTTTGACTTTTTAATTTTGACTTACTAATGACTCATGGCAATGGCCTTCACCGACATGACCCAAACTGGGTAAAATTGCCATTAACTTTTGATAGTCAGCAGGGGAAAGTTTGCTTTTCAATGTAGCCATATCTGCTTCAACTTTTCCTCCTTCGGCGATCGCTGCTAGAGGTGCAAAACCTAATGCTCCTGTATTAATTTCATCATCTGAGGCGGCACCACCATCACCGAAAAGATGGTCAAAATGGAATGTTGCCTCCAATTCTGCGGTATCTCCACCTTGGAGAATACCTTTACGCTCATCTCCAACAAAATCTCCACAGGTAAATTCTAGCTCCTGGTCAATTTTGAGGGTAAAAGGTATAGTCTGACCATCTTTAGTTGCTGTGCCATTAATTAATAGAGAATAACCCTGAGCAGGGCCAACCGTTGCTTTGGGCATTTTCCAAGAGATGGCATTGTAGCGACCAGGAGGTGCAGATACCTCACTTACCAAAATAGCTTCCGCAGTTTCATCCCCCTCTGCTAAGTCTACTGTTTTAGTTTGAGCAAGAATGACCTTTTCTTTTGCCTCTGGTTTTCCTCCCGTTTCAGCATTATAGGGTGGGTCTGTTTGGTAGGCAGTGACTTCCACTAAATTCGCGTAAAGTTGGTCAAATGTCACTTTCCACCCATCTTTAGTCACGAAACCTTCTCTGACAAAGTCTTCTCCGTTGGCACGAAGTTTGAGAGTACCTGGAGTATTGTCAGTTGTTTGGGTTTGCTCGGTCTCAGTTTCAGTTGTTTGGGTTTGACAACTGCTGAGTAAAGCACTAGGGATGACAAAGGCCAATGTTGACCATATTAACAGCTGTTTTCTCATCTTCATTACTTTTACAGTTGTACAGATAGGATGTTGAAAGTAAGAAAATTTTAGCCATGGGATTTTGATTTATAGAGAATTATGGACATGAGTAACTATTTCTCTCAAAATCTATGTTGCTTACTTTTTTGACATTCTTTCATACACATCTCTGTTATTTAGCAAACACTTTTTTATAAAAATTAACAATCCCTGGGGAGGGCATTATAGCGCGTAGCGCAAGTCAGAAGTTAGAAGTCATAAGTCAGAAGCAATCCCTGACTGAGTTTGAGTGTTTATAATTTCCCTAACCTATTTATGTAATGCTATATGTGGACAAAATAATAATTAAGTTTTAAAATTTTTTTTGAATAAGGCAGAAGGCATTCCCCCTTTCAAAGCTATCCCTTACCCATAAGTCTTAGAAGTATTGCAGGGTGGAGAGATGGTTATAGTAGCAACGCCAGAGAAATCAAATAGCACACCCATTCGTTATTCACTTTTAGCCACCTCTGTCACTATTTATCTTTTAAAGATTTAAAATTGCTTTTAAACTTTGAGTTAATAACTATTACTATCAAAAATAAGATGATAGGATTATGACA